>JAYVXE010000379.1:0-12262 GCA_043785395.1 Burkholderiaceae bacterium
TGATCAGCTTCAAATAACTGTCCTTGCGGTTAACCCAAATGCGCAGCCCGCCGTTTTCCACATCGGCACTGCGAAACAGCATCGGGCCATCGCTGACCGGCGTATCACCGGCCACCAAAATAGGCTTGCGCCAAGGATCAATATAGGTGGCAATCGCCGCCTGCTTACCTTCAAACCAGGTCAAAGGTGCCCATAAATACGGAGTTAACACATGGTCGAGCAAAGCCTCAGGCCGGTATTTTTTCTGACCCACCAGTTTGCGCGCCGTCGTCACATCTTGGGTTTTACGGTCTTTCAACAACATGCTCACCCCAATGACATTGGCGGGCTTCACGTGGTAGCCGTATTTCGGATCGGCCAACACCATGCGCACAATTTCTTCATTGGCCGCGCTCACCACATAAACCTCAATCCCGTTCGCCATCAGCTGCTGGTACAGCTCTTGCATCCCGGTATAAAATTTTGGCGGTTTGACTTCGGTATGTTTCTGCACCGCGCCTTCGTAATAAGTAGCCGGAATCGACTGTCCTGAAGCCAGCATGGCATCGACCCAGGTTTTGATCTCACGCAAGCTGAAACCAGAAAAAGACTGGGCAATCCAGGGGTAGCAAACCTGGTCATCTATGCCGCACAGACGGTTGTAATAACTGTAAAGACTTTCTTTTTGACCCGCAGTATCTTTAAACGGCACAAGCTTCAACGAAGGATCGATATTGTCGCGGGTCAAAATACCTTTGGCCTCCAGGTACGGCAACAAAGACTCGGTCAAGTCGTGGTTGTAAGTGGTATTGTCGGCATCGAAGACGGCAAAAGCACCTTGGTGCGCATTGGCCTTGATCAGCCGGTCTAATTTCTCCGCAGCCTCGGGCGGCCAGTGCTTTAATTGGGTGCTACTGGAGGCCGGCACCTGGGCTTGGACGGAACAAAGCATTCCCAGCCCCAGGATTAGCATTAAAGCCGAGAAATATTTTTTAACCAAATTTCTATTGACCATCATTGTGTCTCCTTGCTTTTATGGATGAATACACCTGCCTATAGCCATGCAAACCGCAATGCAAATTGCCATGCCATTCCATCAATTCCGGTTATTAAAAATTCGCAAGACCCTCGGCTGTTTTGGATTGACCCAATACTGAACCACCCACTTGATCCAAAGAAACATGTGCAGTTTCGGGAAGACGCAGTCCACCCACCAGCGCGAACAGCGCCACCGCCATCAACCAAAATGCCGGCATAACCGGGTTATGGCTGACCCCCACCAAATACGCTGCCATTAAGGGAGCCGTTCCACCAAACACCGTATAAGCCAGGTTGTAGCTGATTGAAGATGCGGTATAGCGGATGCGGGTTGGGAAATTTTCCGACAACAACGGCACCGTCAAAACACCAGAAAACACAGCACCGACAGCCTGCAACGCCAGGCCCAGCATGGCCCAAGCCGTATGCCCACTTTGCACCAGTAAAAAAGACGGATAAGCGCTGACAATGACAAAAATTCCGACGCCTAAAATACTCCTTCGCCGCCCTAGCCCATCGATCACATAACCCGCCAGCGGGCAGAGCGCCATGGCCAATACCAAGGCACAAACCATGGCTTGCAAAGCCTCGGCGCGCTCCATTCCACCGGCCAACTGCAAATGCGTCGCCAAATAAGTCGTAAATGTATAAAAAGACAAGGCAGTGAGCGAAATAAATGCACTCAAACATGCAATCGATCGGCCATGCAACGCCAAGGCCTCACGCAAAGGCGCATGCACCTCTTGGTCGGCTGGCTCCAGCATTTGGAAAGCTGGTGTTTCGGTCAAACGCTGGCGCATGTACAAACCCACCAAACCCATAGGCGCTGCGGCCAAGAAGGGAATCCGCCAGCCCCATTCGGCCATGGCAGGTGCTTCTAATAATCGTTCCAGTACAAAAGCCACCAAAGCAGCACTGGCAAATGCAAAGAAAGTTGATACTGGCAAAAAACTACCATAGCGGGCACGCCGCCCCGGCGGTGCATACTCCATCACATAAGCACAGGCCCCCGCATATTCACCACCGGCTGAAAAACCCTGCGCACAGCGCGCCAGCGTCAGCAGCAGGGGCGCTAAAAAACCAATGGTGGCGTAGTTCGGCAGCAATCCAATCAAACTTGTCGCACCCGACATCAGCAAAATAGTCAGTGCCAACGTACGTTTGCGGCCAATCCGATCTCCCAGCATGCCGAACACCACGCCACCCAAGGGCCGAAATGCAAATGCCACGGCAAAAACCGCAAAAGTTTTAAGCAGACTCAACTGCGCGTCTTCACCTGGGAAAAACTGCTGGGCAACCACGGTTGCCAAAAATCCATAAATGGCAAAATCAAACCATTCGACAAAATTGCCAATCGATGCGGCCAGCACAACTTTCGGCAGCGCCGCTGGGCGGGGTGGTGTTGCATGCAACATGGTTTCCAATGCCGTTCTGAATCGACGGGTGCAATAAAATGCCGGCAGCAACGCTTTAAGCGCGCCACACCTCTTTGAACACCCGCAACCAGTTGCGCCCCATCACTTTGGTGATTTTGGAGGCTGGCCAATGCGCCCGCTCCATGGCATCGGTCAGGTTGGGCAGCTCGCCAATGGTGCGAATACCGAGCGGGTTTTGCACCGGCCCAAACTGCGTCAAGCGGCGGTTCACGCCCTTGTCGTGGGTCAGCCACTCAAAGAATTCATCGCCGTAGCCTTGGGTAAAGTCGGTGCCAATACCGACGCAGTCTTCACCGACCAGGTTAATGGTGTAGTCGATCGCCTCGACATAATCATCGACCGTGGCCTCAATGCCGCGCTTGAGAAAAGGCGGGAACATGGTCACGCCAATGAAGCCGCCGTGGTCGGCAATAAAGCGCAGTTGCACATCGCTTTTGTTGCGCGGGTGCTCTTTCAAGCCCGCCGGCAGGCAGTGCGAATAGGTGACCGGCTGCTTGGAGGCCACGATCGTTTCTTCGGCGGTTTTGGCCCCCACATGCGAGAGGTCGATCAGCATGCCAAGCCGGTTCATTTCGGCCACCACTTCATGGCCATAGCCGGACAAGCCGCCATCGCGTTCATAGCAGCCGGTGCCGATCAGGTTTTGCGTGTTGTAGCAAAGCTGAACCACGCGCACCCCCATGTCGTGGAAGGCTTCGATATAGCCCAGCTGGTCTTCGAAAGCATGGGCGTTTTGAAAGCCCAGCACCACGCCGGTTTTACCGTCGCGTTGGGCCTGCTCAATATCGGCGCTGTTGCGCACCAGTGTCAGCAGGTCGCTATTGGCGCGGATCAAGCGCTTCATCTGGGCGATATTGGCGACCGTGCCCTTGAAGTCCTCCCACACCGAGACCGTGCAGTTGGCCGCGCTGATGCCGGCTTTTTTCATGTCCTCAAACACCGAGCGCTGCCACTTGGAGATGATCAGGCCGTCAATGATGAGTGCGTCTTGGTGCAGGGGGCTCATGGTGGGCTTTCAGGTAGGGGAAACCGTCAAAACGTGAAAAAGGCGTTCAAACAAGCTCAAACAAAGGCGCAATCCAGGTGTCGGGGCACTGCTGCGGCGTGGTGATGCAGAGTTGGTAGGGGCGCGCGCTGCGCTCGATCAGGCGCCAGATGTAGTCGGCAAAGCTGCGGCGGAACAGCAAAAAAACACCATCTGCATCGGTTCGCACAATGCCCAGCGTGGCTTTGGAGATGACCGTGCTGGCACAGGAGCCCAGCGCCAACTGGTCAAAGTCATAGGGGCTGAGGTGGCGCAGCAAGCGCAGTTGGTCAACGCCGCTCAGGCGCAGCAGGGTGAAGCCGCCGCTGTTATCGACCACTTGGGCCGACACCGCAGCCAAGGCCACGGCCAGACGCTCCAGCAGCGCGTCGCGCCGGGAGCGCGGGCACAGCAGCAACCACTCGTCGGGCGAAATCCAAAGCAACACCCCGCTAGCACAGGGCACGACAGCCCTGGGCTGGGTGGGCGGCGCCTGGCCAAGGACGCTGGCGACGCCTTCCATAAAGGCCGCGTCATGGCTTTTGCCGCGCAACACCAGGTAGCCCAGATGGCCGAGCTCGGCCAGCCGTACCCGGTGTTGTGCCCCAGGGGTTTGCACGCGGCTCGGCAGGTCAAAGGCGTGCAGCGCGGACTGCAATGTGAAACACCCCCGTAGCGCCTGCGGCGCTTCCCCCTCAAGGGGGCGCACCTGGTGGCCTGGCAGAGCCAGATCCACGGTTGCACTGGAAGCTGCGCGCTTGTCGCGCGGCGTGGTTTCATCGTTGGGGGTGCTTGGCCTGTGCATGGCAGTTAACACGTCAGACATTTTGGTGCTCTCCTTTGGCGTCGACAAAGACGCTGGCCGACACCTTGGCCGCCGCGACCTGGCCCGGCGTATGCGCATACAGGGTTTGCCCCTGGCGCTGCAAGCCGTCCGCGACCAAGGCCAGCGCAAAAGAGCGGCCCAAAAAGGCGCTGTAGTAGCTGGAGGTGACGTGGCCGAGCATGGCGTTGACGCTGCCAACACTGGCGCTGGCCATGATTTGCGCGCCTTCGCGCAGCACCACGCTGGGGTCTTCGGGCAACAGGCCGACCAGTTGCTTGCGGTCGCTGCGTGCGGTGTCGCTGCGGCTGAGCGAGCGTTTGCCAAGAAAGCTGAAAGGTTTTTTCAGGCTGACCGCCCAGCCCATGTTCAGGTCCAGCGGCGACACCGAGCCGTCGGTGTCTTGGCCAACGATGATGAAGCCCTTTTCGGCGCGCAGCACGTGCATGCTCTCGGTACCGTAGGGGGTGATCTCGAACTCGGCCCCGGCCTGCATCACGGCCTCCCACAGCGCGTGGCCATAGCCCGACTCCACGTTCAACTCATAGGCCAACTCGCCCGAGAAGCTGACCCGAAAGACCCGTGCCGCAACGCCGTTGACATGGCCTGCGCGCCAGTCCATGAATTTGAAACTGTCCGCCGAGAGGTCGATGTCGGTGCACAGCTTGGCCAGCACCGCACGCGACTTTGGCCCGACCAAGGCAATGGTTGACCAGTGGTCGGTGACCGAGCTCAGCCAGACTTGCAGCTCGGGCCATTCGGTTTGGTGCCACTGCTCAAGCCAGCCCAACACCCGGGCCGCGCCGCCGGTGGTGGTGGTCATGTAGAACTGGGTTGGGTGGATGCAGGCGGTGACGCCGTCGTCCATCACCATGCCGTTTTCGTCCAGCATCAGTCCGTAGCGGCATTTGCCCGGTGCCAGCTGGCTCCAGGCGTTGGCGTAGATGCGGTTCAAAAACTCACGCGCATCGGGGCCGTCGATCTGTATTTTGCCCAGGGTTGATGCATCCATCACGGCCACACCACGGCGCGCAGCCAAGCACTCGCGCTGCACGGCCGCGTGCTGGTCTTCGCCCGGCTTGGCAAAGTACCAGGGCCGCAGCCATTGCCCCACCGGCTCCAGCGCTGCGCCGCGTGCCACATGGGCGGCATGGATGGCGCTGTAGCGACGGGGGTCGAAGCATTCTTCGCGCATGGTGCCGGCCAGTGCGCCCAGGCTGACCGGGGTGTAGGCCGGACGGTAGGTGGTGGTGCCGACCTCGGCCACCGGGCGTCCCAAGGCGCGTGCGGTAATGGCAAAGCCATTGACGTTGGAGAGCTTGCCCTGGTCGGTGCCAAAGCCGAGTGCTGTGTAGCGCTTGACATGCTCGATCGAGTGGTAGTTCTCGCGCACCGCAAGCTCGATATCGGCCGCCGAGACGTCGTTTTGGTAATCGACAAAAGCCTTCGCACCCTGGCCCTCGGCCAGACCGTCAGGCAAGCGAAACATGGGCCGTGGCGCCAGCGGCGAGCCCTGCTTCAGGGCGCTGCAAACCGGCGTCAGCAAGCGCTCGGGCACACCGCTTGCGGCCAGCACTTTTTGCATGGCCTGTGTGGTTTGCGCCAGCGCCAAAGACAGCCCAAAGGCCCCCGTCACCGCCCCAACACAGGCCACACCGGGCCGCCCCTGCTGCGGCAAGACAAAGGCCGCCTGGGCCTCGTCCCACTGCGGGAGGCTGCCGTCGTGGCAGAACAAATGCACGCTGGGCGACAGGCCACCCGAGCTCAGCACCACATCGCAGGCCAGCGTCTGGCCGGGGCCGCAGGCCTCGTCGCGCTCGGCATGCAAGGGCACAACACGCACGCCCTTGACACGCCCCGCTCCCACGACTTCGGCAATACCGTGGCCTGCCAACACGCGGTAGCTGGCGTTGCGGGCCACCGCGCCGTGGCGCACATCGGCCACCGTGACTTCGGCTCCGGCCTGCGCCAGGCTCTCGGCGCAGTCGTGCACCAGGTCGCTGGTGCCGCACATGACCACCTGCTGGCCAACCCGCACGCCGTAGCGGTGCAAATAGGTCTGGGCCGCCGCAACCGTCATCACGCCTGGAACGTCGTTGTTGCCAAACACCAGCGGGCGCTCAATCGCTCCGGTGGCCAGCACCACCTGGCGGGCGCGAATCTGGTGCATGCGCTGGCGCGGCAACTGCGCCTGGCGCTGCCCGGGGGCGATATGGTCTTGCACCAGCTCAACCGCCTGCACGTAGTTTTGCGCGTACATGCCAAACGCCGTGGTGCGGCTCAACACCTCCACCTGTGGCAAGTCCTGCAAAGCGAGCTGGATATGGTTGATGTAGGCGGCGCTGTTGCGGCCATCAATCTGTGCCGTGGGGTCGGACAGCAACCAGCCGCCAAGCTCGTTTTGCTCGTCCAGCAACAGGGTCTTGAGCCCCGCCCGCCCGGCTTGCAAGGCCGCCAGCAAGCCGCAGGCACCGCCGCCGACCACCAGCACATCAACATGGTGGTGCAAGTGGTCGTACTGCTCGGTATCGGGTTGCGTGGGTGCACTGCCAAAACCGGCAAACTTACGGATCACCGCTTCATAGCTGGGCCACAGCGCACGCGGCCATTTGAAGGTCTTGCTGTAAAAACCGGCCGGCATAAAGCGCGCACCCAGCCCCAGCAAGGCTTTCAGGTCAAAGCTGCGCGAAGGCCAGCCCGCCGTTGAGCTGGCGCACAGGCCCTCGTACAGCTCAACCTGGGTCGCCTTCAGATTGGGCGTGCTCAGCGCGCCCGTGCCAACTTGCACCAGCGCATTGGGCTCCTCTGCACCGGCGCCGATGATGCCGCGCGGACGTCCATATTTAAAACTGCGCCCGATCCGCAGCACGCCTGCGGCAAGCAGGGCCGAGGCCAGCGTGTCGCCCGGATGGCCGCTGTAGCTGCGGCCATCAAAACTAAAATGGAGGAGCCGCGTCGCATCGATCCGCGCCCCGGCTTGCGCCACCCGGATGCCGCTCATGCCGCGTCCTCCTGGGCTGGTTTGGCAGGTTTGGCAAGTTTGGCCGATTTACCCAGCCCCGCAGATTCGGCCAGCTCCGCCAGGTACAAGGCCCGGCCCTCGGCCAAGGTCCAGCTGCCTGCAATTTCATAGCTTGCCGTGTTGCGCTTGACGGCAAAAAACTTGCGGCAGGCCGCACTGTGCAGCCACTGCTCCCAATACCAGCCCTTGGTGTTTTTGCGCATGAAAACATAGTCGCCCCAGGTCGCATCGTCCACGCTCTCGGGCTCGGGCGGACGGGCAATAAAGGCTTCACCGGCCGGGCTGAACTCTTCTTCATCCCGCGCTTCGCCGCAGTAAGGGCAGTGGAGTAAAAACATAGGCTTCAATGTGCGACGCCCGCAGCGCCGTGTTCGTCGATCAGGTGGCCGGAGTAAAACCGCGCCAACGCAAACGGCTGTGCCAGTGGATGGGGCTGTTGGTGGGCCAGGGTGTGGGCAAACACATGGCCCGATCCGGGCGTGGCCTTGAAGCCGCCCGTACCCCAGCCACAGTTGAAGTACAGCCCTTGCACGGCTGTGGCAGAAATAATCGGGCAGGCATCCGGCGTGACATCGACAATGCCGCCCCACTGGCGGTTCATGCGCACCCTGGAGAACTGCGGAAACAGCTCGATGATGGCCGCCGCCGTGTGCTCAATCACATGCGGGCTGCCGCGTTGGCCGTAGCCCAGATAACGGTCAATGCCGGCCCCCACCACCAGCTCGCCCTTGTCCGATTGGCTGATATAGCCGTGCACCGCGTTCGACATGACCACCGTATCAAGCACGCGCTGCATTGACTCCGAGACAAAGGCCTGGAGCGGATGGCTCTCCAGCGGCATGCGGATGCCCGCCATCGCGGCCAGCACCGAGGAATGCCCGGCCGCGACGCAGCCAACGCGCTCAGTCTTGATCTCTCCCAGCGTGGTTTGCAGGCCGCGTATTCTTCCGCCCGCAATGTCCATGCCGCTCACCTCGCAGCCCTCGATCAAATCAACCCCGAGCCGGCTTGCGGCCCGGGCAAAACCACGCGCCACCGCGTCATGGTGGGCGACGCCGGCGCGCGGCTGCCAGCTCGCGCCCAAGACCGGGTAGCGGCGGCTGCGGCTACAGTCCAGCGGCGGGATTTTGTCCTGCACCTCTTGCGCCGTCAGCACCTGGGCGTCGATGCCTTGCAAGGCATTGGCGTTGACCCGGCGCTCGATATCGCGCATGTCTTGCAAGGTATGGCCAAGGTTGAAGACGCCGCGCTGGCTGAACATGACGTTGAAATTCAGCTCCTCGCTCAAGCCCTCCCAGAGCTTGAGCGCATGCTCGTAGATGGCGGCTGACTCGTTCCACAGGTAGTTGGAGCGCACGATGGTGGTGTTGCGCGCCGTGTTGCCGCCGCCCAGATAGCCCTTCTCCAGCACCGCGATGCGGCCCACTTCGGGATGGTTCTTGGCCAGGTAGTAAGCGGTCGCCAAACCGTGGCCACCGCCGCCGATGATCACCACGTCATACGCAGTCTTGAGCGCCACCCGCTGCCAAGCTGGCTCCCAACTTGTGTGGTTTTTCAAGCCGTGCTTGAGCAGGCTCCAGAGGGAATAGTTTTGGCCGCGCATGGATTTCTTGGCAGAGCATCGGTGCAGTGAAGGACTCGGACCCCCCGCAATGCCAATGCAGCAACAGGGGATATAGAGCGCCCATCTTCATCGCCAGCAGCCGCTTTCAGCATACCGATTGCGTCACGATCCAGCCTGATTGCGACATCCATGGCTAGGTGCTTTCCCCAGATAAGCCTGGCACCAGCGGCACTCAAAGCCGCACCAAGACTGCCCTTGCCCACACAGCACAGGCAGCGTTTTGCGTCAAAATCATTTTTTTAATAGCTTTTACCGCTAAGAAACCATCAATTTCAAATACAAATTTATTTGAAATGATTGCCTGTAAACATAAGATCGCTATTACATGTATAGCAATAAACGCACACAAAGAACGGCTCGCCCGCAGAGCAGCCACGCGCAAACGAAAATTGGACTTACGCAAAGCGACTCCATGCAAGGCATCCCGACGCTGCACAGTACTGGAGTACGGCCAGGAGGGGCAACGCCGCTGGGGACGTTTTGCGTAAGTCCTAGAAAATTTAGCCCACGAGCCGCGCCAGCGTCAGCAGGGCCAGCAAGGCCATCCACACCACCACCGAGCGCCATACCAGTCCGACGACTTGGCTTAGGTGGGCGGGCTCGGGGGCACGCCCTGGTGTACTGATGCTGTCGCCTTGGCCGCCTGGCTCAAGCCCAGCGTCGCTGCCGGCCTCCTCGGTCGGCACAGCCGCCCGCAGTGCCTCGCCGCCGAGCTGGACGTTGACGGCACCGGCGGTGGCCGCCAGGATCACGCCGTCGTTGTCGTTGGGAAAGCGGGCCGCGTGGTAGCGCCAGCCGTCGATGGCCTCTTCAAAGTTGCCAACGACGGCAAAGCTCAAGGCCGTCAGGCGGGCGGGCAACCAGTCCACTGCATGCCACACCGTGTTGGCCACCTGTACCAGCGCGGCGCTGGAGGGCTGGGCCGCCGATGTGGCACCGCCCGGCTGGGCCGCCAGTTCGGCGCTGGCGGGCTGGGTGGCCCGCGTGGGCAGCGTCCATTCACGCGCAACAAACGCGCACAGGCGGTAAAACACCGCACCGGCGGGCCCCAAGCCCAGCACCGCCAGCACCGAGAACCAGGCCAGCACACCGAACACATGGCGGTGTGCGGCCAAGACCGAGTACTCAATCACGTGGCGCACGATCTCGCTGCGTGGCAAGGCGCTGGCGTCCACCTGCTGCCAAGCGGCCAGCAGCGCCCGCGCCCGCTCCTCGTTAGCGTCGTCAAGGGCGTCGCGGATGCCGGTGAAATGGTGGCTGAATTGGCGAAATCCCAGCGTGGCGTAAAGCACCAGCACGCTCCAAAGCAGCGCCAGTGGCCAGCCGCCAAGGGCCAGCAGCAGCCCGTGCAGCGCCAGCACCAGCAGCGTGGGCAACAGCACCGCCAGGCTCCAAGCGATCCAGCCGTGCTGGCTTTTACCGGCATCAAAGTTGCGGCTGACCCACGGCACCCAGGCCCGCAAGCCCGCAAAGACCAGGTTGTCACTGGCCATGGGGCGGACTTGCTCCATCAACAGAGCCAACAAAATCGCAAAGAAGCTCATGGTGAAATGATCCTAGAAACGGCAGTTGGCCGTGCTGTGCGCTTGCGCACGCTGCGCGCGTTCAGTCCAAAAATCAAGCCTTGCCAGGGCAGGACCAGCGTAAAACCCCATTGGCCGCGCTGATCGAAATCAAGCAACACGGCAGGCCGCGTCGAATACGCATTGTGCGCAAGTCCGGCAGGGGCAAAAAACCCGTCAACAGCCAAACCCAAGATGATAGCGAGCCCGCGCCGGCAAGCAGCAAAGCGCCGGGCTGGTCGAGCGTTCAAGCTGATAAAAAACGGTAAAAGTTACGCAACATACCCGCCGTCGCACCCCAGATAAAGTGCTCTTTGCCAGTCTGTGGGTCGGTATACGGCATGGACAGCCACTGCCGCGGCGCCCCGTCCCAGTGCAGCCGGTGGTGGCGGTGGTGGGCCGGGTTCATCAAAAAAGACAGCGGCACCTCGAACACATCGGCCACCTCGCTGGCGTTCGGCCGCAAGACAAAGCCGGGTTGCACCAAGGCCACCACCGGTGTCACGCTGAACGCGCTGCCCGTGGTGTAGAGCGGCAAGACGCCCAACACCTGCACCCGTTGCGGCTCCAGGCCAACCTCTTCATAGGCCTCGCGCAGGGCGGTCGCAACCGGGCTGGCGTCCTCGGCGTCGGTGCGTCCGCCGGGCAAGGCAACCTGCCCAGAATGGGCGCGCAAGTGGGCGCTGCGCTCGGTCAGCAACAGCATCGGCTCGGCGCGCAACACCAAGGCCAGCAGCACCGCCGCCGGGGCCGCAGACTGCGCCGCCGACACGCGCCGCTCATGGCTAATCTCTGCGCGCCATACCGGCGGCGCATGAAAGCGCTGCACCAAGGCCGCCGGCCTCATCGAGGGCTCCGGTACCGGCGGCAGATGGTGGTCCACCGCGTACACCGGGATTTGGCGCGGGTCAAAGTCAACCCGCTGGGGCGGCTGGCCAAGTGCTGGCCGCTCAGCCATGCGGGCCGCCACAGTGCGCAGCAGGCGCGAAAGAGCCGCTGCAACCAGAAGTTGCAGCGGCTCTTGAGGGGTAAAAACCCGGTTCAGGCGACGGCCAGCGTGCGTTACGCATCAGCCTGCCGCCTAAGCCGTTGCAGCCGATTTAAGCGGCGGCAACCACCACCACCGGCGTCTTGATGCGCCGCGCTGGCAGCTTTTCCTTGATCCGGGCCGACTTGCCGCTGCGCTCGCGCAGGTAGTACAGCTTGGCGCGACGGACATCGCCACGGCGCTTGACTTCAATGCCAGCGATCAGCGGGCTATAGGTTTGGAAGGTGCGCTCGACGCCTTCGCCGCTGGAGATCTTGCGCACGGTGAAGCCGCTGTTCAGGCCCCGGTTGCGCTTGGCGATCACCACGCCTTCATAGGCCTGCAGCCGCTTGCGCGTGCCCTCGACCACTTTGACGCTGACGATGATGGTGTCGCCAGGGGAGAATTCGGGCAGGGTCTTGCCCAGACGGGCAATCTCTTCCTGCTCAAGGGTTTGGATCAGATTCATGGGACTCTTTTGTGATCTTGGTCGCGCCATAAACGGCAGCGTCGGGATTGACGCAAGGGCTGGGGTGTTCTAGCTTCAGTGCACCCAAGCGGCCGACCAGAGGATCTAAGTAAAGCCTCGGATTATAGCCAATTGGACTTCGCACCCAGCGGCAGCCGCGAACGCTCAGTCATAGGACTTACGCAAAATTGACTTGGCTAGGCATTTTTTCGCAGACAGACCACCCGAGTAGTTACGAAAAAAGAACGACGCCAGGGC
>JAYVXE010000380.1:0-3853 GCA_043785395.1 Burkholderiaceae bacterium
GCGCCGGGTCTCCGCCCTTGGCCCAGGTGGTTTGACGCGGGAGCGGGCCGGCTTTGAGGTGCGTGACGTGCACGTCACCCACTACGGCCGGGTGTGCCCGATTGAGACGCCGGAAGGCCCCAACATTGGTCTGATCAATTCACTGGCTTTGTACGCCCGTTTGAACGAATACGGCTTTATCGAAACACCGTACCGGCGCGTGGCCGACGGCAAGGTTTCCAGCGATATCGACTACCTGTCGGCGATTGAAGAGGGCAAGTACGTGATTGCCCAGGCCAATGCGACGCTGGACGCGAATGAGTGCCTGACCGATGAGCTGGTGTCGGCGCGTGAGAATGGCGAGTCGGTGCTGGTGGGCGCTGAGCGCGTGCAGTACATGGACGTTTCGCCCGCGCAGATCGTCTCGGTGGCGGCGTCCCTGGTGCCGTTCCTGGAGCACGACGACGCCAACCGCGCCTTGATGGGTGCGAACATGTCGCGCCAAGCTGTGCCGGTATTGCGGCCCGAAAAACCGCTGGTTGGCACCGGGATCGAGCGCGTTGCTGCTGTCGACTCGGGCACCGTGGTGACGGCAACCCGGGGCGGTTTGGTCGACTATGTGGATGCGACCCGGATCGTGATCCGGGTCAACGACGCCGAGGCGCAGGCGGGCGAGGTCGGGGTGGATATTTACAACCTGATCAAGTACCAGCGTTCCAACCAGAACACCAATATCCACCAGCGTCCTATCGTCAAGGTCGGTGATTTGCTGACCAAGGGTGATGTGATTGCTGACGGTGCATCGACCGACTTTGGCGAAATCGCGATTGGCCAGAACATGCTGATCGCCTTCATGCCTTGGAACGGCTTCAACTTCGAAGACTCGATCCTGATCAGCGAACGCGTGGTGTCGGAGGACCGCTATACATCGATCCACATCGAGGAGCTGGTGGTGATGGCGCGTGATACCAAGCTCGGTGCCGAGGAAATCACCCGCGACATTCCCAATTTGTCCGAGCAGCAGCTGAACCGCTTGGACGAGTCGGGCATTATTTATGTCGGCGCCGAGGTGATGCCGGGCGACACCCTGGTGGGCAAGGTCACGCCCAAGGGCGAGACCACGCTGACGCCGGAAGAAAAGCTGCTGCGGGCGATTTTTGGCGAGAAGGCCAGCGACGTCAAAGACACCTCGCTGCGCGTTGACCAAGGCTCGCAGGGCACGGTGATCGACGTGCAGGTGTTCACCCGCGAAGGCATCGTGCGCGACAAACGGGCGCAGCAAATCATTGACGACGAGCTCAAGCGCTACCGTCTCGATTTGAACGACCAGCTGCGCATTGTCGAGGCCGATGCTTTTGACCGGATCGAAAAGCTGCTGGTGGGCAAGACCGCCAACGGTGGGCCGCAAAAGCTCAGCCGTGGCAGCAAGATCGACAAAGCCTATTTGGCCTCGGTCGAGAAGTTCCACTGGTTTGACATTCGCCCGGCCGACGACGATGTGGCGGCGCAACTGGAGTCGAACAAAAACGCCTTGACGCAAACCCGCCATAGCTTTGATTTGGCGTTTGAAGAAAAGCGCAAAAAACTGACCCAGGGCGACGAGCTGCCAGCCGGTGTGCTGAAGATGGTCAAGGTCTACCTGGCGGTCAAGCGCCGCTTGCAGCCGGGCGACAAGATGGCTGGGCGCCACGGCAACAAGGGTGTGGTCTCGAAGATTGTTCCGGTCGAAGACATGCCCTACATGGCCGATGGCACGCCGTGCGATATCTGCCTGAACCCGCTGGGCGTGCCGTCGCGGATGAACGTTGGCCAGGTGCTGGAAGTGCACTTGGGCTGGGCCGGCAAGGGCATTGGTCAGCGCATTGGCGATATGTTGCAGGCCGAGAGCCGGGCCAGCGAGTTGCGCGCCTTCATGGAGAAGTTCTACAACGGCAGTGGCCGCAAGGAAGACCTCTCGCAATTGGGCGACGAGCAGGTGCGCGAGATGGCGGTCAACTTGGCCGGCGGCGTGACCTTTGCCACACCGGTGTTTGATGGCGCGAACGAGGAAGACATTCGCACCATGCTCAAGCTGGCCTACCCGGACGAGATCGTTGCGGCCAAGGGCCTGACGGCGGCGCGCACGCAGGCGATGCTGATCGATGGTCGCACCGGGGACCCGTTCGAGCGGCCTACGACGATTGGCTACATGCACTTCTTGAAGCTGCACCACTTGGTCGACGACAAGATGCACGCGCGCTCAACCGGCCCGTACTCCTTGGTCACGCAACAGCCGCTGGGCGGCAAGGCCCAGTTTGGTGGTCAGCGCTTCGGTGAAATGGAGGTTTGGGCGCTGGAGGCTTACGGTGCGTCCTACGTGCTGCAAGAAATGTTGACCGTCAAGTCTGACGACGTGGTCGGACGCACCAAGGTCTACGAGTCGATCGTCAAGGGCGAGCACTCGATTGAGGCCGGCATGCCCGAGTCGTTCAATGTGCTGGTCAAGGAAATCCGCTCGCTCGGTCTCGACATCGAGCTGGAGCGCTCCTAAGCAGGACAAGGCCTAGGAAAGACTTGCATACCATTGTATTGATAGCTGCTAACGCTTTATTTATATGGATTTCATGTTTAAAACATGCTGAAATCTATTGAATACAAGCGATAGCAGCTCTTAAATATGGTTTTAGCGTGGTGTGAAGGTTTATTCCAGGGCTGCGGCGCAGCACTTGTTGTGCAAGTTCTGCGCTGTCCGCAACCGATTAAGAAGGAAAGAGTCCCATGAAATCATTACTCGACCTGTTCAAGCAGTTCACGCCTGATGCGCATTTTGATGCCATCAGGATCGGCATGGCTTCGCCCGAGAAGATCCGTTCGTGGTCGTTTGGCGAAGTAAAGAAGCCCGAGACCATCAATTACCGCACCTTCAAGCCTGAGCGCGATGGTCTGTTCTGCGCCAAGATTTTTGGCCCCATGAAAGACTACGAGTGCCTGTGCGGAAAGTACAAGCGCCTCAAGCACCGCGGTGTGATTTGCGAAAAATGCGGCGTTGAAGTCACCCAGACCAAGGTGCGGCGCGAGCGCATGGGCCACATCGATTTGGCCGCGCCCTGCGCCCACATCTGGTTCCTGAAGTCATTGCCAAGCCGTCTTGGCATGGTGCTCGATATGACGCTGCGCGACATTGAGCGCGTGCTCTACTTTGAGGCCTATGTGGTGACCGATCCGGGCATGACGCCGCTCAAGAAGCGCGACATCATGTCGGAGGACGAGTTTGACGCCAAGTTCAAAGAATACGGCGACGAGTTCAGCGCCAAGATGGGCGCCGAAGGCATCAAAGACCTGCTCGAAGCGATTGAGATCGAGAGCGAGATTGAGCGTCTGCGCGGCGACCTGACCGGCTCTGAGGTCAAGGTCAAGAAAAACTCCAAGCGCCTCAAAGTGCTTGAAGCTTTCAAAAAGTCCGGCATCAAGCCGGGCTGGATGGTGCTTGAAGTGCTGCCCGTGCTGCCGCCCGATCTGCGCCCGCTGGTGCCCCTGGACGGTGGACGTTTTGCCACCTCCGACCTGAACGACCTGTACCGCCGCGTGATCAACCGCAACAGCCGTCTGCGCCGCTTGCTGGAGCTGAAGGCGCCCGAGATCATCGCCCGCAACGAAAAGCGCATGCTGCAAGAAGCCGTGGACAGCTTGCTGGACAACGGTCGCCGTGGCAAGGCCATGACGGGCGCCAACAAGCGCGCACTCAAGTCACTGGCCGACATGATCAAGGGCAAGTCAGGCCGTTTCCGCCAGAACTTGCTGGGCAAACGCGTCGACTACTCGGGCCGCTCCGTGATTACCGTCGGCCCGACGCTCAAGCTGCACCAGTGCGGTTTGCCCAAGCTGATGGCGCTGG
>JAYVXE010000381.1:0-3837 GCA_043785395.1 Burkholderiaceae bacterium
CCGGCACCCGTTTGCGCTTCGAGCTGCGCGGCACCGAGCTGATCGTGCGCCCCGAGCTGCCCATCAGCGCTTACCGCGGAATGCTCAAAGGGTACGAGCTGGGCAATATCGAGCCTGAAAAAGAGCCGGACCGGGAATTCTGATGAACGTTGTAGATTCATCTGGCTGGATCGAATATTTGCTGGACACACCGCGCGCCGATGTGTTCGCCCCTGCCATTGAAGACCGCGGCGCCTTGCTCGTCCCCGTCATCGCACTCTACGAAGTGCACAAAATCCTGAGCCGCCACCTGCCAGCCGACGCCGTGCTGGCCTGTCTTAACGTGATGCGCATGGGCCGGATTCTGGAGGTGAGTGACGCGCGCGCCATTGCTGCGTCTGTCGCCGCCCGCGCCCATGGCCTGGCCATGGGCGATGCCCTGATGTACAGCCTGGCCCAGGAATTTGGTGCCACGTTCTGGACGCAGGACGTGGACTACCAGGGCCTGCCCGGCGTCAACTATTTTCAGAAAGCGTAGCGGACGTGGTGGGGGTGCGCTCCAGCAGCATCGCGTCGCCATAACTGAAGAAGCGGTACTGCTGCGCAATCGCATGCCGGTACAGCGCCATCACGTGGTCGTAGCCGGCAAACGCACTGACCAGCATCATCAGCGTGCTTTTGGGCAGGTGAAAATTGGTGATCAGCACATCGACAAGCTGGAACGCAAACCCCGGCGTGATGAAGATCTGCGTGTCGCCGCTGGCCACACCCGACTGCGCCCACGACTCCAGCGTGCGCACGGTGGTGGTGCCCGCAGCCACCACCCGGCCACCGCGTGCGCGGCAGTCGGCGATGGCCTGCTGTGTGGCGGCGGGCACCTCGTACCACTCGCTGTGCATGCGGTGCTCGGCCAGGTTGTCGGTCTTGACCGGCTGGAACGTGCCCGCGCCCACATGCAGCGTGACGCTGGCGCGCTGCACACCTTGCGCCTCCAGCGCGGCCAGCACCGCTGCGTCAAAGTGCAGCGCGGCGGTCGGTGCCGCCACAGCGCCGCTGGCACGGGCAAACACTGTCTGGTAGCGCTGGGCGTCTTCGGCTGAGTCGGTGTGCGTGATGTAGGGTGGCAGCGGCACATGGCCGTGGCGCTCCATCAGGGTGTAGGGGTCGTCGCCCGCGTCATTGCTCAGTACAAACCGGAACAAAGCACCGTCGGCATCGGGCCAGCGGCCCAGCAGCGTGGCGCGAAAACCATCACCACCCACCAGCTTGATGGTGGCGCCGGGCTCGGGCTTTTTGCTGACCCGCATGTGGGCGGCCACCTGGTTGCCGGGCAAGACCCGCTCGACCAGCAACTCCACCTTGCCGCCACTGGCCTTCTCGCCAAACAGCCGCGCCTTGACCACCTTGGTGTCGTTGAACACCAGCAGGTCACCTGCGCGCAAAAGACTAGGCAGTTCACGGAATATGCGGTCCACCGGTGTGGCCGCTGTGCCGTCCAGCAGGCGCGAGCCGCTGCGCTCAGTGGCGGGGTGCTGGGCGACCAGCTCGGGGGGAAGTGTGAAGTCGAAGTCACCCAGGGTGAAGGTGCGGTAAGTGTGAGAGGTGGGCATGCCGGGCACCGGGCGGCTGTTGCCCGGGCAATGGAACAAAAGGGAGGGATTCTCGCAGAGCCGCGACCAGCCCCAGATGCCGTCATGCAAGGCGTGCATCGGGGCGCTGCGCGGGGTCTCAGTAGGCGACCAAAGCAGGTATCAAAGCGCCCAGTTTCGGTGTCCCGAGGCCGGTCACCATGTCCCGCCCGGGAGCGGCATTGCAGTACAGGCCGCAGTTGGTTCGGGGCGTCAGGGTGGTTGCGACGTCGTTGAACCGGTTGAGGTAGCCGGCGGCACCGCCCGGTTGGGCCGAGATCTGGGCCAGTGCGGTTTGCAGTGAGACGCGGTTGGCCGCGCCAGGGACGGTGCTGAAGGCCTGCTTTCCTTGTTGCAGGCGCAGCGCGTTGGCGATGGCCACGAAGCCCGCCCACTGCGGCGCGGCTGCGCTGGTGCCGGCCAGGGAGGCGCTGTTGCCGGCGCCAAAGCCCGACTCCGAGATGACGTGGTAGCCCAGGATGGGCGCTGCATGCAGTGCCACATCGGGCACTGGGCGTCCGCCCTTCGTTGCGGCCGCGTTCTGCCAGGCGCTGACCAGTCCAGCGGCGGTGGTGTTGGGCCAGGCTGCGGGCAGACCGGCTTCATACGCGCTGATGCCGCCCCCAGCGCCGGTCCAGCCGGTCTCCCCGATGTAGCGCCCGGTGATGGTGAGCGACAGGTTGCTGCCGCCGACGCTGAGCACCGAGGGTGACGAGGCAGGGAATTGGACATGGTAGCCAGAGTCGCCCGAAGAGGTAACGAAGCTTGCGTTGGTGCTATTGAAGTAGTAGCGCGTAGCGTTGGGCGTGCCCGGCCATTCCGCTACGCCAAAACTCATGTTGACGACGCTGGCGCCCAGTGTTTTGGAGGCGTAGCTGGCGGCGGCGAACATGTCAGCCCCAGCGTTGCTGGCCGCCTCAACCAAGATGATCTTGGCCAGCGGTGCTGTGGCATGCGCCCACAAGACGTCGAGTGAGCTTTCAACGGCCCATATCTTGCTGATCGGGGGGGCTTGCGTGGTGGCCATGTTGTGGCGCGTGTAGACCACCGAGAAGCAGCCGCTGGCGCAGGCCGGTAGGCTAAAACGATGGCTAAAAGTTGCCAAGTCTTTGGCAATGCCAGGGTTGTGGTAGGCCGCGATGATGGCAATGGTCTGGCCCTGACCCATCGTTGCCGGGTTGGCCGGGTTGTGGACCAGGTCTAGGCCGTAAGCCGCGCGCACCAGAGCCGGGGTCAGCTGTCTGGGGCTGGCGGTTATGAGCTTGGTGGTTTCGTCAGAGTCGCGGCTGATCTCGCCCAGCACATAGGAGACGTCCATGGTGGGGATCTCTTGCCACGGCGTCTCTTGCACGACTTCTTGCTGGGGTTCTGGCGTGGGTGCTGGCGTGGGTGCTGGCACGATTTCTTGCACGGTTTCTGGGGCGCTTTCGGGCGCGCTTTCGGGCGGGCTTTCTGGAACCGGTTCTGGCGTGCTTTCTGGATCGCTTGCTTGTATGGTTTCTTGTGGTGCTGCACGGCCATTGCGGCCACCACCGCCGTCACTGTTGCCACTGCCGCCACCACCGCCACAGGCCACTAATCCAAGTGATCCCAAGATGACAACCCAACCCAGAGGATGGTTCAATAAAGGCTTTTGCATGGCGAAACTCCTTGGTAAAAAAAAACGGGCTACCCAAGAATTTTTGAAGGACTGGAACTTGAAATCTGCACGCGCAACCAGCTGCGGCTGGTTGGCATTCAGTGGCTGTTTGCTCAATGCTGGTGGCAGGCTTTCGCACAAGTTGCTGGTTTTTTAAACGGACTGCTTAACGTGACCACCCCCGAAGCGCCTGCGGCACTTCCCCCTCAAGGGGGCGCACCCGGTGGCCTGGCAGAGCCAGATCCACGGGTGCACTGGAAGCGGCGCGCTCGTCTCGCGGCACGGTTTCATCGCTCGGAGTGCTTGCCCAGTGCATGACAGTTAGCTGTTCGTGAAAAATAATTGGAGCCCACGCTTACAACGGTTTTTCGGCACAGTTGTTGACTATGTTTTTGTGTTATATGTAAATTAATGTGAAATGAAGGACGTGTGCCGCCGATCGCCAGGCGTGGCTGGGTCGGGGCGAAGCGGCTTGGTGTGCCGCGCTGATGGGCTCTGCTGGGCGCAGTACAGAGCCCCGAAAAAACCCCTGTACTCTGCCTGCGCACCCGCGGATGCTGGGGCGGGCCTTGGCCTTCAGCGGGTTTTTGC
>JAYVXE010000382.1:0-3833 GCA_043785395.1 Burkholderiaceae bacterium
AAGCCGGTCCCGGTCAACTTCGCCGCGCTGCGCCATCCCAAGCGCGACATGGTCTGGGTCGCGCTGGCCGGCCCAGCGGCCAACTTCATCCAAGCTATCCTGTGGGCGCTGCTGCTCACCGCGCTGATCGGCCTGGGCATCGAAGAACGCTTTTTCCATGAAATGGCGCGCGCCGGCATCCTGGTCAACCTTGTGATGTGGGCCTTCAACCTGTTCCCACTGCCGCCGCTGGACGGTGGCCGCATCCTGGTCGGCCTGCTGCCGTGGCGACAGGCGCAAAGCGTGGCGCGGATCGAACCCTACGGCTTTTTCATCGTGATGGCCCTGGTCATCGCCGGCGTTGTTGGCAACTACTGGTTGCGCCCGCTGATGTCCTGGGGCTACGCCCTGATCAAGCTGCTGATCACGCCGCTGACCTATCTGCTGGGCTGATGCCGGACTTTTTTTCCCCGTTCCTTCCCCGCTCCTCCCCCGCTTTCCCCGTTTTTCCCCTGCTTTCTCCGCTTAGACATGACTGCACAACGCTTCCTCACCGGCATCACCACCACCGGCACCCCGCACCTGGGCAACTATGTGGGCTCGATCCGGCCCTCGGTGGCCGCCAGCCGCCAGGCCGGCGTGCAAAGCTTTTATTTTTTGGCCGATTACCACGCACTGATCAAGTGCGACCAGCCCGAACGCATCCAGCACTCGACGCTCGAGATTGCAGCCAGCTGGCTGGCGGCCGGGCTCGACCCGCAGCAGGTGCACTTTTACCGCCAATCCGACATCCCCGAAATCCCCGAGCTGACCTGGCTTTTGACCTGCGTCACCGGCAAAGGCCTGCTCAACCGCGCCCACGCTTACAAGGCAGCTGTCGACAAAAACACCGCTGCGGCGCATGACAGCGACGACGGCGTCAGCGCCGGCCTCTTCATGTACCCGGTGCTGATGGCCGCCGACATCTTGCTGTTCAACGCGCACCAGGTACCCGTCGGGCGCGACCAGGTGCAGCACATCGAGATGGCACGCGACATCGCCGCCAGCTTCAACCACCTGTACGGCACGCAACTGGTGCTGCCCGCAGCGCAGGTGGACGCCCAAGTAGCGCTGCTGCCCGGCCTCGATGGCCGCAAGATGAGCAAGAGCTACAACAACACCATCCCGCTGTTCGCGCCGCGCGCCCAGCTGCAAAAAAGCATCGCCAGCCTCCTGACCGACTCGCGCACACCGGGCCAGCCCAAAGACACCGAAGGCTCGGCCCTGTTCCAAATCTACCAAGCCTTTGCCTCGACCAGCGAGACCGAAGCGCTGCGCCAAGCCTATGCCGACGGCGTCTCCTGGGGGGACGCCAAGCAAATGCTGTTCGAGCGCATCGAGCAAGAAATTGGCCCACTGCGCGAACGCTATACGGCACTGATCAGCAACCCCGCGCAGATCGAGGCCACCTTGCAAGCCGGGGCCGAGCGCGCCCGCGCCATCGCCCGCCCGCTGCTGCACACGCTGCGCCAAGCGGTGGGCCTGCGCACCTTGCGTGCGCCAACGGCCACAAGCCCGGCAGCCAAGCCCGGCAAAACCGCCAGCGCCAGCTTCAAGCAATACCGCGAGGCCGACGGCAAGTTTTACTTCAAGTTGCTCGACGCCCAAGGGCAAGTGCTACTGCAAAGCACCGGCTTTGCAGCACCACGCGAGGCCGCCCAGGCCGTCGCCCAGCTCCAGCAAACGCCGCAGGCCAGCCTGGTCGCACTGAGCGAACAAGCACAGCTGCAGGCGCTCAGCCCCGCCGCGCACAGCCTGGTGCTGGAAGTGCTCAAGGCCTTGGCGAGCGCGCGCGCCCAAGAGAACTAAAATCAGCACCAACTTACGCACACAGGCTTGCTTGGCACGGCCTGTGGTGCGCGCGTTGCAATAAACGCATCCCCTGGGTCTTGGCCGCAAAAGCGCCGCCCCCATCTGGCCCTGCCCCTGGCATCTTGGCCACAGCTTTAGGAATACCCATATGAGTTGGCTCGACAAACTACTACCCTCCAAAATTCAGCACACCGCGCCCTCGGAGCGCCGCCAGGTGCCCGAAGGCCTGTGGATCAAATGCCCAAGCTGCGACGCCGTGCTCTACAAAAACGATTTGGAACTCAACCAAAACGTTTGCCCCGGCTGCAACCACCACCACCGGATTGGCGCGCGTGCGCGGCTCAATACTTTTTTGGATGCAGAGGGCCGCTACGAAATTGGCCAAGAAGTGATTCCTGTCGATGCACTCAAATTCAAAGACAGCCGCAAATACCCCGAACGGCTCAAAGAAGCGCTAGAGAACACCGGCGAGACCGACGCACTGGTGGTGATCGGCGGGGCCGTGCACAGCATCAACCTGGTCGCCGCCTGCTTCGAGTTTGACTTCATGGGCGGCAGCATGGGCAGCGTCGTGGGCGAGCGTTTTGTGCGCGGCGTGCACACGGCCATCGAGCAAAAAGTGCCCTTTATCTGCTTTACCGCCACCGGCGGCGCACGGATGCAAGAAGGCCTTTTGTCGCTGATGCAAATGGCCAAAACCAATGCCGCCCTGACCCGCCTGGCCAAAAAAGGCCTGCCCTATATCAGCGTGCTGACCGACCCCACGATGGGCGGTGTCTCGGCCGGTTTTGCCTTCATCGGCGATGTCGTGATCGCCGAGCCCAAGGCGCTGATCGGCTTTGCCGGGCCCCGTGTGATCGAATCCACCGTGCGCGTAACCCTGCCCGCAGGTTTTCAGCGGGCTGAGTTTTTGCAGCAAAAAGGCGCGATCGACTTCATCTGCGACCGCCGCGAACTGCGCAAAACCATCGCCAACACACTGGCCATGCTGCAACGCCAACCGGCTGATGCCGTGCAATGACAGAGTCAGGACTTACGCAAAATTGTCCTGGCTAGGCATTTTCCCGCAGACAGTACTTCCAGTACGGCAAGGGAAAAGAACGACGCCAGGGCGGTTTTGCGTAAGTCCTAAGAGTAAGCTTGGCGGAGACCGCGATGAGGATGGCGGCCAAGCCTTATGACTTGGCAGTCACAGCACGTTTTTGCGCCACCCCTCACACCCAGCGCCACAGCTCCGCCAGCATCCAGCGCTGCGCGTGGTTGAGCACAATCAGGCCGATTTGCACCAGCACCAGCAAGACCAGCGGCGACAAATCGATCCCGCCCACCAAGGGAATCCAGCGCTGCAAGGGCCGCAACAAAGGCGTAATCAGGCGCGCAATCAGACCAAAAACAAGGCTTTGCGGCTGCACCCAAGACAGCACGGCAAACACGATCACCAAGCCCACCAAGCCCGACAACAGCAAACGCAGCAGGCCAAAAATCGCCAGCAAAGGCACGGCGACCAGGCCACTGCTGCCGCCACCGCCGAACAGCAGCCAAAGCAGCGCGTACTGCATCAACTCCAGTGCCAAGGCCGCCACCAAACTGGACATATCCCAGCGCCCAAGCGCAGGCACCAGCCGGCGCAGCGGCAACACGATCCAATTGGTCAGAGCAAACACCACACGCCCCACCGGATTGGCAAAGGGCAGCCGCTGGTGCTGCATAAGCAGGCGCAACAGACAAGCGCTGGCCAAGAGGCCAACTGCAATGTCAAGTAAAAGTGTGGTGATTTGGTAAAGCATGGGTTCAGCAATGGTAGACAACGGGGCCGGGGCAAAGAAAAAAGAGCGAGGGCGATTAACTGTCATGCATGGGCCAAGCACCACCAAGCGATGAAACCGCGCCGCGAGACGAGCGCCCCCCCAGTGCACCCGTGGATCTGGCTCTGCCAGACCACCGGGTGCGCCCCCTTGAGGGGGCGAGCGCCGCAGGCGCGACAGGGGTGTTTCACGTTAATA
>JAYVXE010000383.1:0-3798 GCA_043785395.1 Burkholderiaceae bacterium
AGCGCATCAACCTAGAAGTCAATCTGCATCAGGGTCGGAGAAGCTAACTGTCATGCATGGCCAAGCACCCCGAGCGATGAAACCGCGCCGCGAGACGAGGACGCCGCTTCCAGTGCACCCGTGGAGCTGGCTCCGCCAGGCCACCAGGTGCGCCCCCTTGAGGGGGTAGCGCCGCAGGCGCTTCGGGGGTGGGCCAAGTTAAACCGCGCCGCGAGACGAGCCTGCCACTTCCAGTGCACCCGTGGATCTGGCTCTGCCAGGCCACCGGGTGCGCCCCCTTGAGGGGGTAGCGCCGCAGGCGCTTCGGGGGTGGGCCAAGTTCTGCACTACTGCGCAACCGCGCCTGCGGGCTGCTGAAAGTAGCCGCTAAAACGCCACACCCGGTCGCTCTCCAGGTGAAACGTCACAAGCTCACGAACGGCTTGCTGGTCCGCAAAAACCGCCTCAAATTCAACCGACACATACTGCCCCTCCGGCGTCTCGCCCCCCGGCCCAATGCTCTTGCGGCGAACCGCAGTCCAGTCACGCACAAGCACCGGCCCGGACTCCTTTTGGGCCTGCGCCACGCTGGCCACAAACGCCTCCTTGGCCAGCGCCGACTTGGCCGCGCTGGCCGCCGCCTCCCACACATCGGCCGCCTGCTTGTTCTCCAACATCTGGATCACGCTGACGCTGGCTTGGACCATGTTGTCAGCACTGATGGCCAAAGACTGGGCCGGAGCGCTTGCCCCCCAGAACATGGCGCTGCAGGCCAGCGCCCAATAGGATAGTTTTTTCATGGATTTTTTTCGAAGTCTCAACAGAGAACAAAAAATAACGATAACGGTGTTCCCCCAGACTTCGCCAGCGCCAACCAGGCAGCCGCAACACAGCAACAAAGAAACACCAACAAAGATAATATTTACACATTTTCCGCACAACAAGTCCGAAAAACACCATTGCGCAGTGTAAAGAAATTTTCTCTCGCCAAAATATGAGAGACTGCCAGATTGCCGCGCCAAGGCAAAGCGCTGGGTTTTTCCAGCTTTTGCCAGCGTTCCCCAACGGACCTTTCGCTGAAGGCGGAAGGCTCCATAGCAAGGTGTGCCATGTTCGATCTGAATTCCAGTGTTGAAACGGTTGTTGCCAAAGACGGTTTGCGCTACAAATCCAAGGCCTCGGGCTCGGCCTTTGGCCCCAATGCAACCTGTGCCACGATGTCGTGCATCAAATGCGGCACCCACCGGCCACGCGCCCTGTTGGCCACCAAACGGGTGGCCGGTCGCCTGTACCTGGCGTGCAGCCCTTCATGCGAAGAGTTGCGAGCACAACTCGCCGCCCGCTAGCGCAGCGCAGCGCCCTCGGTGGGCGTTGGCCGGCATGCGGCGCGGCCACCGGGCCGCGCCCCTGCGCCCGCTCGGCACAATTTCAGACCCCGTTGGCCAAGCCCTTGCGCACTGTGGCTTAATCACGGGTTGAGTCACTTTTAACCGGAGCCCCTCATGGCCAAGAAAATCAGAACCGAAAGCGATATTTGCGCACCCAAGCCCATCCCTGCGCCGGGCTTCACCACCACGGCGGGCCGCGGTCAAAAACGCAGCCTGGAGCGCGGCACAGCCACCCGCAGCAAGAAGAATCCGGGCAAACGCTGCCGCAAGGGCGGCTGATACCGTAGCGCCGAGGCTTTGCCTGGGGCGGCGGCGGCCTTAGTCGCCCCGCCCCAAGTCTGGCCCCAGCAGGCGCAATGCCTGCTGTGCCTCTTGGTACGCGGCCTGCTGCATCAAAGCCTCCCAGCACAGCGCCGGGGTTTGCGGCAATAGCGCACAGCGCCTTGCCTCGCTGGCAGCCTGCCAGCCCGCCGGCACCACCGGCGGCGGCGTCATCAAACACTCCAACAGCGCATCCAGCGCCGCACCATCGCCCAGGCTTTGGTTGCACAGCAACACCAAATCACAACCAGCACCCAGTGCGGCCAACGCGGCCTCGCCGTAGCTGAGCTCGCGCCCGTGCATGCTGCGGGCGGCGGCCATGCTGAGGTCGTCGCTGAAGATCGCACCTTGAAAACCGAGCTGGCCGCGCAGAATTTGCTGCAACCAAATGGCCGAAAAACCAGCCGGCAAGGCGTCAACTTGCGGATAAATCACGTGGCCCGGCATGACGCCCAGCAACTGGCTGCGCAAACTCACATAGGGCGCCGTGTCCTCGGCCAAGATCTCGCACAGGCGGCGCGGATCGACCGGCAACGCGCTGTGCGAGTCGGCGCTGACAAAGCCGTGGCCCGGAAAATGTTTGCCGCAGTGTCCCAGGCCAGCTTGCTGCAAACCGTGCAGCAAACTTTGGGCCAGCGCAGCGACAAGCTCGGGCTCGCGTCCAAAAGAGCGGTCGCCGATGACGCCGCTGACACCAAAATCAAGGTCGAGCACGGGCGCAAAACTAAGGTCTACGCCGCAGGCACGCAGCTCGGCGCCGAGCACGTAGCCAGCGGCACTGGCCGTGCTGCTGGCCGTGCTGGCCGCGCTGCTGCCGCGCTCTTGGGCACGGCGCTCGGCCTGCCACAGCTGGCCCAAGGAGCGCATCGGCGGCAGATGCGTGAAGCCGTCACTGCAAAAGCGCTGGACCCGGCCGCCCTCGTGGTCAACGCAAATCAGCACATCCGTGCGCAGCGCCTTGATGTCGGCGCAAAGTGCGCTGAGCTGGGCCCGGCTATGCCAGTTGCGGCTGAACAAAATCACACCACCAGTGCGTGGATGGCGCAGGCGGCGGCGGTCGGCGGCGGTGAGGGCGGTGCCGGCGATGTCAAGAATCAAAGGTGCGTGGCGGGTCATGCGGATGGGTTGGCTTTAAAGGTGGCAGCTTTGGGCTGTGGGACTAAGAAGATACTGGCACGGATACGGACACTGGCAGGGCGACTTGCTGCTCGACCACGCAAAAGCTGAGCGCGTAGTTGGACTCGTCGCTGAGGCTGAGGTGGGCGCTAAGGTTGCGCGCCTCAAACCAGTCGCGCAAAGCGCCGTGCACCACGATCTGCGGCTGACCACTGGGCAGGTTGCGCACTTCGCAGTACTGCCAGCCCATCGGCAAACGCAGGCCCAGGCCAATCGCTTTGCTAAACGCCTCCTTGGCGCTGAAGCGACTCGCCAAATAGCGCAGCCCACGTGCGTGCGCGTGCACGCTGCGCTCCTGCCACTGCGCGAACTCCGCCGCCATCAACACGCGCTGCGCAAAGCGCTCGCCGCGCCGCGCCAAACTGGCCTGAATGCGGCGCAAATCACACATATCGGTGCCAATACCGTAGACCATGATGCTTCACCTTATACGACGTTAATAATTTATTTTTATAGCTTATATCGCTTATAAACAAACGATATCAAATACAAATGACATTGAAATCAATCTAACATAAGCACTAGCAGCTATTAAAACAATGAAGACCTGTGCAAGACATGCACAAGTCCTGCGCAACTCCTGTCAGCCTTAAACGCTGGCGAACTCTCATGCATGGGCCAAGCACCACCGAGCGATGACACAAGGAACGCGACGACGAGCGCCGCCCCCCAGTGCACCCGTGGATCTGGCTCTGCCAGGCCACCGGGTGCGCCCCCTTGAGGGGGCGAGCACCGTAGGTGCTTCGGGGGAGGTCTAAGTTCACCGCGCCGCGAGACGCGCGCCCCCCTTCCAGTGCACCCGTGGATCTGGCTCCGCCAGGCCACCAGGTGCGCCCCCTTGAGGGTGAAGCGCCACAGGCGCTACGGGGGTGGTCTAAGTTAAGCCAATAAACCTTCAGCCCTCAATGCGGCCTGTACCGCTGGGCGGGCACCG
>JAYVXE010000384.1:0-3798 GCA_043785395.1 Burkholderiaceae bacterium
TCGCGCCTGCGGCGCTCGCCCCCTCAAGGGGGCGCACCTGGTGGCCTGGCAGAGCCAGATCCACGGGTGCACTGGAAGCGGCGCGCTCGTCTCGCGGCGTGGTTTCATCGTTGGGGGTGCTTGCCCAGTGCATGACAGTTAGCCGTAGACCGGGAAACGGCTGGTCAGTGCATGCACTTTGGCGCGCACTGCGTCGATGTTGGCGGCCTCATGCGGCTGGTCGAGCACATCGGCGATCAGGTGGGCGGTGGCACGGGCCTCTTCGTCCTTGAAGCCGCGTGTGGTCATGGCGGGCGTGCCCAGGCGAATGCCGCTGGTCACCATCGGCTTTTCCGGGTCGTTGGGGATGGCGTTTTTGTTGATCGTCATGTGGGCCTGGCCCAGCACCGCCTCGGCTTCCTTGCCGGTAATGCCCTTGGAGCGCAGGTCCACCAGCATCAGGTGCGACTCGGTGCCGCCGCTGACGATGCGCAGGCCGCGGGCCGTGAGGGTTTGCGCCATGGTTTGGGCGTTTTGCAAAACTTGCTGCTGGTACTGCTTGAACTGCGGCGACAAGGCCTCTTTGAAGGCCACGGCTTTGGCCGCAATCACGTGCATCAAGGGGCCGCCTTGCAGGCCGGGGAAGACGGCGCTGTTGATGGCTTTTTCATGCTCGGCCTTCATCAAAATAATGCCGCCGCGCGGGCCGCGCAAGCTCTTGTGGGTGGTCGATGTGACGATGTCGGCGTGCGGCACCGGGTTGGGGTAGACGCCGGCGGCGACCAGCCCTGCGTAGTGGGCAATGTCGACCATGAAGATGGCGCCAATGGCTTTGGCGACCTTGGCAAAGCGTGCAAAGTCGATCCGCAGGCTGTAGGCCGAGGCACCGGCAATGATCAGTTTGGGGCGGCTCTCTAAGGCCTTGCGCTCCATTGCGTCGTAGTCGATTTCTTCTTTGGCGTTGAGGCCGTAGGAGACAACCTTGAACCATTTGCCACTCATGTTCAGCGGCATGCCGTGGGTCAGGTGGCCGCCTTCGGCCAGCGACATGCCCATGATGGTGTCGCCGGGCTGGAGAAAGGCCAGGAACACAGCCTGGTTCGCCGACGCGCCGCAATGCGGCTGGACGTTGGCGGCATCGGCGCCAAACAGTTGTTTGACGCGCTCGATGGCCAGCTGCTCGGCAACGTCCACATGTTCACAGCCACCGTAGTAGCGGCGCCCTGGATAGCCTTCGGCGTATTTGTTGGTGAGCTGCGAGCCTTGTGCGGCCATCACGGCGGGCGAGGCGTAGTTCTCGCTGGCAATCAGCTCGATGTGCTGTTCTTGGCGGAGGTTTTCGGCCTGAATGGCAGCAAAAATTTCAGGGTCGGTGTGTTCTACAAGATTCGTACGGTGGTACACGGCAGTCCTTCTGAGGATGAACGTCCCTTGGCGACAAGGGCTGCCCAGGCGAACGGCAGAACACGCAAGGGATCGACATGGATCGCTTGTGCGGCACGCTCCCCTGTGGTTGCTGCGGGGGGATGTTCCCCGTCCTGTCCACATCAGCGCCAGCCGTGAAAAACATCTGCTGCGCCTATCGCCAGTTGCGTGCGGGCTGAGTGTAACCTGAGCCTCTTGCCTGGCTGGCCGCGCCTGCACGGCGCTGGCAAGCGCGCGCCGTAGGCAGATTTACCGGGGCTTGAAGCTGCTGTTTTGGAGGTATTTTTCCCAATCCTGGGTGTATTCGCGAACCCGGTGGGCGAATTCGGCCTGGGGCTGGTAATGGACGCTGAGGCCCATGGCGCTGAGTTTTTCGTGGACATCGGGGCGCGCCAGTACTTTTTGCAGGGCTGCTCCAAAGCTGTCAATCGCGGCCTGTGGTGTGCCTGCGGGGGCGAAGATGCCGTAGTAGGGCAGGGCGCGCAGGTTGGGAAAGCCCAGCTCGGTGAAGGTGGGGGCTTGCGGGGTGAGCGCTTGGCGCTGCGCGCCGATGGTGGCGACGATGCGGACCTTGCCGGCCTTGTGGTTTTCGATGAAGTCTGGCACCGAGGCTATGCCGGCACTGATTTGATTGCCCAGCATGTCGGCTGTCATGGGCGCGCTGCCTCGGTAGGGGGCGGCTTGGAGGTCGAGTTGGTATTTGTCGGAGATCATCTTGACCAAAAATTCGGGGATGGAGGCGGGCGCAGGTACGCCAATGCTCTCTTTGCCGCCGCGCTGCGTGCGCACCCAGGCCAGGTATTCTTCCAAGTTCGTGGCCGGCGTGCCCGCAGAAATCGCCAGCACATTGGCAAAGCTGGCAAATCCGGCGACCGGGACAAAGTCGGTGGCTGGGTTGAAGCCGGGGTTTTTGACCACCAGTGGCAGGATCGAGATGCTGTGGTCGTGTGTCACAAAAAATGTGCGGCCATCGGGCGCTGCCGCCTTCAGGGCCTGTGCGGCGATTTGGCCACCGGCGCCGCCCCGGTTGTCGACCAGCACGGGGACACCGAGCTCGTCTTTGAGCTTCTCGCCCAAGGTGCGGGCAATGGCGTCGCTGCCGGCACCGGCGGGAAAGCCCACCAGCAAACGGATCGGCGTGCTGCTTTGGGCCAGCGCCCAGCCAGGCAGCGCCGCCAGCAAGGCCATCGCCAGGAGATTGCGGGCGCGGTGCAGCGTCGCGCGTTTGGATGTGGGCATGCTTGTTTCCTCAAGGTGGGGCTATGAATCGCTTTAGAAATCGCTTTAGGAATCGCTCTAGGAATCGCTTTAGGCGTCGGTCGGGCTTGGTACGCAGCTCTTGTATTTTCTGCCAGAAGCGCCATGTCGGTTGCAGCAAAGACTTGCGTAAAGCTGTTTTGGCGTTTTTATTTTTCCCCCTTGCTGTACCGGGTAAGTCCTGCTCACAGGAGTAAAGCTGTATGCGACACGACAAACTGACCACCAAATTCACTGAAGCCCTGGGCGACGCCCAGTCCTTGGCGCTGGCCAACGACAACGCTTACATCGAGCCGCTGCATTTGCTGGTGGCCATGCTGCGCCAGGACGATGGCCCACGGGCGCTGCTGGAGCGTGCCGGGGTGAATTTTGCCGGCCTGGTGCTGGCGGGCGAGGCCGCGCTTAAAAAATTGACACAGGTGCTGGGTGGCGATGGTGTGCACGTGGGCCCGGAGTTGGCGCGGCTGTTGCAGGCTACCGAAAAAGAGGCGTTAAAGCGCGGTGACCAGTTCATTGCGGGCGAGCTTTTTTTGCTGGCGCTGGCGGACAGCAAGGCCGATGTTGGTCATTTGGCGCGCAGCCACGGCTTGTCGCGCAAGAGCCTGGAGGCGGCGATCGAGGCGGTGCGCGGTGGTCAAAATGTTGACAGCGCCGACGCCGAGGGGCAGCGCGAGGCCTTGACCAAATACACGCTCGATCTGACCGAGCGCGCGCGCCTGGGCAAGCTCGACCCGGTGATTGGCCGCGACGATGAGATTCGCCGTGCGATCCAGGTGTTGCAACGTCGGACCAAGAACAACCCGGTGCTGATTGGCGAGCCCGGTGTTGGCAAGACCGCGATTGTGGAAGGCCTGGCGCAGCGCATTGTGGCCGGCGAGGTGCCCGATTCGCTCAAAGGCAAGCGGGTGCTGAGCCTGGACATGGCGGCCTTGCTGGCCGGAGCCAAGTTTCGGGGCGAGTTTGAAGAGCGGCTGAAAAATGTGCTCAAGGAGCTGGCCAAGGATGAGGGCCAGACCATTGTTTTTATTGACGAGCTGCACACCATGGTGGGCGCGGGCAAGGGTGACGGCGCGATGGATGCCGGCAACATGCTCAAGCCCGCATTGGCACGCGGTGAGCTGCACTGCGTGGGTGCGA
>JAYVXE010000385.1:0-3797 GCA_043785395.1 Burkholderiaceae bacterium
CGCCTTCAAACGCTCGGTCTACCATGTTCGCAATGACGAGGCTGCGCTCGACATTGTTCAAGATAGCATGATGAAGCTGGCCGAGCACTACGGTGACAAGCCAGCGGAAGAGTGGCCGATGCTGTTTCAGCGTATCCTGTCCAACTGCACGTTGGACTGGTTTCGTCGCCAAAAAACGCGCAACGCCCTGTTCTCCAACATGAGCGACTTTGAAGGCGCAAGCGACGACGGCGACTTCAACATCTTGGAGACTTTGTGCAGTGCTGAGGGCTCTGAGAGCGCCGAGGACACCACCAGCCGCACCGAAATTTTGCGTGGTATCGAAATGGAAATCCAAGATCTACCGCCGCGTCAACGGGAGGCTTTTCTCATGCGTTACTGGGAGGACATGAACGTTGCCGAAACAGCTGCTGCCATGGGCTGCTCGGAAGGCAGCGTCAAAACCCACTGCTCACGTGCCGTACACGCACTGAGCCGCGCACTGAGCGCCAAAGGAATCCAACTATGAGCACGAGCACCCGCACCTCGCAAGAATTGCAGTATGCACAGCGCATCACCGAACGTCTCACACAAGGCCTTGATGGGCTGCCCTACGACATCAGCGAGCGACTGCGCGCGGCGCGCATGCAAGCCCTGACCAAACGCAAGCTTACCCTCCCAGCCGACACTAAGCCAGTGCCCCTCTATGGCAACACCGTTGCACGCCCGAACCGCTGGTGGCAGCTGGTGGCAGCGCTACCACTGGCGACCCTGGTGATAGGCTTGGTCGCAATCAGCACCATGCAAATCGATCAGCAAATCAGTGAACTGGCCGAGGTCGATACCGCCCTGCTGAGTGACGAGCTGCCGCCCACCGCCTACACTGACCCTGGCTTCGTAGAATTCCTCAAAACCCAACGCAGCGCCGGCCTCTAGCCGCCAACATGTATTTGTCACAAATTTTCCCTTTTACCCCGAACTACGCAACAAAAAGTCGGGGCATTTTGCTATGCCTTCTGGCGTCCTCCGTACTGGCGGCACCACCAACGGCCAGCACAAGCCCTGGCACACCCGCATCCAACGCGCCCCCCCCGGTCTTGGTCGACAACGGCCCGACCTGGGAGGAGCTCAGCCCCAACCAACGGGCAGTTTTACAACCACTGGCAGAACACTGGAAGGACGTCCATCCACTGCGGCGGCGCAAATGGATGTTGCTTGCCAACGAGTCCTACCGTCTATCCCCGGCAGAACAAAGCAGGCTGCAAAACAGCATCATCGACTGGACCGTACTGAGCATGCAGCAGCGCGTCCAAGCGCGCTTGAATTTTGCCCACAGCAAGCTGCTCGCCCCCACTGACAAAACGGCCCAGTGGCAGGCCTACCAAGCCCTGAGCCCGGAAGAGAAACAAAAATTCTCCGCCGCTGCCGGCCCTAAAGCCAACGGTGCAGCCCTCGTCATCAAGCCAACTCCGCCCCAGAAAATACTGCTTTTGCCACCCGAGACCATCCGCAAAAGCGGGCCACCCACGCCACCACAGCAGTAAACTTCGGCACTGGCCCGCACCAAGTGCAGGCCTTGTTCCGCATGGACAGCGCAGACTCTAGCTCTGCCGCCCCCTACACTGCGGCCTTGCCATCTCCATTGCATCCATTGCAGCCACCCCCTTGACACCCCCATCGCCTTTAACGCCCGCGTCCCCTGCCGCCGTCCATTTAGCGGCACCCCGACTCCGCCTTCGGCTCGCCTGCTGGCTGTACGAGGGCATGCTGATGTTTGGCGTCGTATTTATCGCCGGCTACCTTTTTGGCACCCTCAGCCAAACCCGCAACGCCATGGACAACCGGCACGCTCTCCAGGCCTTTTTATTCGTCGTCTTTGGCATCTACTTCACCTGGTTTTGGTCCAAAGGCCAAACACTGGCCATGAAAACCTGGCACATCCGGCTGGTTGACCGCCACGCGGCACCCGTCTCGCAGGCACGTGCACTGCTGCGCTATGGGCTGAGCTGGGTCTGGCTGCTGCCGCCGCTGGCGCTGGCCGTGCCGCTGGCGCTAACAGGCACCGAGCTGGCTGTGCTCATGGCGGGCTGGGTGCTGGTCTGGGCACTGCTTAGCCGCTTGCATCCGCAACGCCAGTTTTGGCACGACGCCTGGGCCGGCACCCGGCTGGTGTCGGTCGCACCAAGAGCTGCGGCACCGATCAACGCGCCCAAGCCACGCGCCTAACTGTCATGCATGGACCAAGCACCACCGAACGATGAAACCGCGCCGCGAGACGAGCGCGCCGCCCCCAGTGCACCCGTGGATCTGGCTCCGCCAGGCCACCAGGTGCGCCCCCTTGAGGGGGAAGCGCCGCAGGCGCTTCGGGGGTGGGCCACGCTAAAGCCTACCCCACCCAGCCAGCCGGCCCCCAGCGCCCGCACCTTGTACCTGGGGCACAGCAAGCACAGCATCGACATCAGCGACAACAGCCTGCTGATCCGCCAACCGCCCCCAAAGCCCACGCCACAACGCATTCCATTGGCGCGCATTGCCCGCATCGTCAGCAGCAGCCACACCGACTGGAGTGGAGCCGCCCTGCACGCCTGCCAAAACGCCTCCATCCCCATCAGCTGGATAGACCCACAGGGCGACTGCCTCGGCACCCTGTTCCCCCACCGGCGGGCAAGCCACGCTGCCAGCACCGCCGTGCAACTGCTGCTAGAAACCGCAGTCGGGCTCGACCATTACCACAACTGGCAACGCGCACGCCGCCTTGCCGTACTCTGGCAATGGCGCAGCACAGCCCAACCGGCCCCACAGCCCCAGGTCTGGGAACAGACCAAAAACGCCTGGATCTACCGCGCCCAGCACGCGCTCCACCTGCCGCGCAGCATGCGCGGCCACTGCCTGGCCCTGGTCGCCCAACAGCTGGCCAAGGAAGGCGTAGAGCCCCTCTACTTTGGGCCGCAAAGCGAGCCCATCGCGCTTGACCACGACCTGTGCGAACTGCTCTGGGCCGAAATGAACCTGTGCACCGGCCCCCTCGGCCACGCCGCCCACGATCACGCCAGCACCACCCTGCTCTTCGAGCGCTGGCAACAATGCCATGCAGCCGCCCTTTTTCTGCACCTCAATAGCCTCAAACGGCTTGCTCAGCGCCAACTTGCGGCAATATCGTAACAATAATAGGACTTACGCAAAATTGTCCTGACTAGGCATTTTTCCGCAGACAGTACACCTGGTACGGCGGGTACGGCTGGTCAAAAGAACGACGCCAGGGCGGTTTTGCGCAAGTCCTCAATAAGCATAAAGACCATACAGACCATGCCCACCAAGCCCACCACGTCAGCCGAACGCTGGATCGTTGCCTACGACATCGGCCACCGCCGCCGCTGGGCACCGATTTACAAACTGCTCAAAAAACACGGCATTCCGCTGCAATACTCGCTCTTTGAGGTCAGCGCCAGCCCCTCGGCCCTGGCCGCCTTGATGGAGAAAATCCGCAAACTCATCAACCCCCGAGAAGACGACGTGCGCGCCTACCGCATCCCTGCCCATGGCGAAATGCTGACCCTGGGCCAACCCCTGCTCGCCCCCGACCTGTGGATCACCGAACACAGCGCCGCCAAACCAGCCCCCAACCCCCATAGAATGCCAAGCACTGCGACGCCCCCAAGCGCAGTGAAGTCCATGCCCTCCCCAAAACCCGCAACCCCCCAGGCCAAGTGCTTGATTTTGCTAGGTTTTCAGGGGGATGCGGATTCAAACCAGCCCTGAATTCAAAGGGATTAAGACGCGCAAGCGCCGGCATGGGCTAGAAGCTGCACGATTCAAAC
>JAYVXE010000386.1:0-3789 GCA_043785395.1 Burkholderiaceae bacterium
CTGGCGTGAACTGCAGGCCGTGATCGACCCGTACCAGCTGGCGGTGCGCACCATGCAGAGTTATGCCAACTTCACGGTGGGCGGCTCGGTGTCGGTCAACTGCCATGGCCGCTACGTGGGGCACGGCCCGATTGCCTCCAGTGTGCGGGCGCTGCAACTGGTGCTGCCCGACGGGGAGGTGCTGGAGACTTCGCCGCAGCATGAGTCCGAGCTGTTTTTTGCCGCCATCGGCGGGTATGGCGGTGTGGGGGTGATCACCGAGGTGGAGCTGGCGCTGGACGATAACTTCGCCATCTCCCGCCGCACGGCCCGCGTGCCACTGGCGGATTACCCGGCGTGGTTCAAACAGGTGGTGGCCGGTGACCCCACGGCGCTGTTGCACAACGCCGACCTGATGCCGTCGGACTTCGCGAGGCCGCGTGCCGTCACCTGGCACCGCACCGACCGTGCTGCGCTGACCGATGCGGCGCGGCTGCGGCCCACACAGGCGCGCTATCCGCTGGAGCAGACGGCATTTTGGGCCCTGAGCGAGCTGCCCGGCGGGGCCGCGCTGCGCCGACACCTCGTTGCGCCACTGGAGGACCGCCCCAGCGTGGTGTGGCGCAACTTTGAAGCCAGCCACGACGTGGCCGAGCTGGAGCCCGTGCGCCGCACGGCCAGCACCTACGTGCTGCAAGAGTACTTTGTGCCCGAGCGGCATTTCGCCGCGTTTGCCAAGGGCATGGCCGCGCTGCTGCAGCAGCGCCGCACCGGCACCTTGAACGTCTCGGTGCGCCACGCACCAGCCGACCACCAGACGCTGATGGCCTGGGCGCGGGAAGACGTTTTTTCATTTGTTGTCTACTACAAACAGGGAACCGGCCCGGCCGCCGTGCAGGCCGTGGGCGACTGGACCCGCGCCATGGTGGCACTGGCGCTGGCACATGAAGGCAGCTACTACCTTCCCTACCAGTTGCACGCGACGCAGGCACAGTTCGAGGCCGCGTACCCGCAGGCCAGGGCCTTGCGGGTGCTGCGCCGACGCATCGGCGCAGAGCGGTTCAGCCACACGCTGTGGGATCGTTACGGTGTTTGAGCGCTCGCCGCTACACTGGCTGGCTTGGGTGTTTTATTGCTATTATTTTGATATCTAGTTGCGCACAATGGATAAGCGCTAGAGACCTATTTTCCTTAAATATATGCACCCTTCATCGAACCAGTCCCACGCGAGCCCGCAGGCGCACCCGAACCAGTTCGCCCTGCTGCGCCAGCGCCGCTTTGCGCCCTTCTTCTGGACGCTGTTCTCGGGCGCGGCGAACGACAACCTGTTCAAGTTTGCCTTCACGGTGATGGTGACCTACCAGCTCAGCGTCGACTGGCTGCCACCGGCCATGGCGGGGCTGGTGATTGGGGCGCTGTTTATCCTGCCGTTTTTGCTGTTCTCGGCCACCAGCGGGCAGCTGACCGACAAGCTCGAGAAGACCCGCATGGTCCGCTTCGTCAAGAACCTGGAGATCGCCATCATGCTGCTGGCCGCCTGGGGCTTCATGGGCGCCAACGTGCCGGTACTGCTGGCGTGCACCTTTTTGATGGGGCTGCACTCCATGCTGTTCGGCCCGGTCAAGTTTGCCTACCTCCCGCAGGTGCTGTCCGAGCGCGAGCTGACGGGCGGCAACGGCATGGTCGAGATGGGCACCTTTGTCGCCATCTTGCTGGGCAATGTGGCGGGCGGCCTGCTGGTCGCCGTGCCGCAGGTCGGGCCGGTGTATGTGGCCGTGGCCTGTGTGGCGCTGGCCCTGGCCGGGCGGCTGGTGGCGCAGGGTGTTGTGCCCGCGCCCGCCACCGATCCGGGCCTGGTCATCAACTGGAACCCGTTCACCGAAACCTGGCGCAACCTGGTGCTGGCGCACGGCAACATCGCCGTCTTCCGCTCGCTCTTGGGCATCAGCTGGATGTGGTTCTTTGGTGCGGTGTTCTTGAGCCAGTTTCCGAGTTTTGCCAAAGAGGTTTTACATGGCAACGAACAGGTGGCGTCGCTGCTGCTGGTGGTGTTCTCCATCGGTATCGGCACCGGATCGTTGTTGTGTGAAGTGCTGAGCCGCCGCCATGTCGAGATCGGCCTGGTGCCGCTCGGGGCCATTGGCATGAGTGTGTTTGCGGTGGATTTGTACTTCGCCTCGCGTGGCCTGCCGCCGTCCGAGGTGATGGGTCTGGGGGCCTTTCTGGCGCAGCCGCAGCACTGGCGCGTGATGATGGACTTGGCGCTGCTGAGCCTGTTTGCCGGCCTGTACAGCGTGCCCATGTATGCGCTGATCCAGCTGCGCAGCCAGCCCACCCACCGCGCCCGCATCATCGCGGCCAACAACATCTTGAACGCGCTGTTCATGATCGCCAGCTCGCTCATCGCCGGGGCCATGCTGGCCGCAGGCTTCACCATCCCGCAGATGTTCCTGGCCGTGGGCCTGGCCAACGCGGTGGTGGCGTTCTACATCTTCCTGCTGGTGCCAGAGTATTTGCTGCGCTTTGTGGCGTGGGTGGTGTCGCACTGCGTGTACCGCTTCAAGCTCAAGGGTGACCAGCACATCCCGCTGCAGGGCGCGGCCATCCTGGCCTGCAACCACGTGAGTTTTGTCGATGCCGTGCTGCTGATGGCCGCCAGCCCGCGCCCCATCGTGTTCCTGATGGACCACCGCATCTTCCAGGTGCCGCTGCTGGGCTGGTTGTTCCGCCTGGCCAAGGCGATCCCGATTGCGCCCCGCGCAGAAGACCCCGTGGCCTACGAAGCCGCCTTCGCCAAGGCCGCCCAGGTGCTGCGTGACGGTGACCTGCTGGGCATCTTCCCCGAAGGTGGCATCACCAAAGACGGCACGCTGCAGGAGTTCAAGGGCGGCATCATGAAGATACTGGAGAGCGCCCCCGTGCCCGTCGTGCCGATGGCGCTGACCCACCTGTGGGGCTCGTATTTCAGCCGAGTGGAGAAGGGCGGCGCGATGGTGCGCCCGTTCCGGCGCGGCATGTTTAATCGCGTGGGGTTGAACGTGGGGCCTGCCATGCCTGCGGCAGAGGTGACGCTTGAGGCGCTGCGGGCGCGGGTGGCGGGGCTTTCCAGTGCCACATAATTTCAATTTAATTATATAATTGTTGATGTAATTATTTGGAGGTGCTGCTATGTCCCAAGTCACCATTTACCTCGACGACGATGCGATCACCCGCGCCAAAGCCTCGGCCAAGACGGCCCAGTTGTCCCTGAGTGCGTGGATTGCCAAACTGGTCAAGGAGCAGGCCCCGCAGGTCGATGCCAGCGGCTACCCGGTGGGGTTTTTTGAAGCCATGGCTGCCAATGCCCCGCATTGGCAAGACTTCCCGCAGGCCGACGCCCTGCGTGCCAACGCCACGCCAGACCTGCCCCGGGAAGTCTGGTGATGTTTCTGCTGGACACCAACACGCTGATCTACCTGTTCAAGCAACAAGGCCAGGTGGCGGCGCATTTGCAAAGCCACCCCGCGCACGAAGTCTTCATCCCGTCGGTGGTTTTGTTTGAGCTGGAGTACGGCGTTTTGCGTTCCACCCGCCCCGCGCAGCAACGGGCGGGTATCGACCTGGCGCTCCAAGCCTACGGCGTGGTGGCCATGGACTACGCCAGCGCCAAGGCCGCAGCCTCCATCAAACACACACTGGAAGTGGCCGGCACACCTATCGGCCCCTGTGACCAGCTCATCGCAGGCATCGCCTTGGCCAAGGACATGACACTTATCACCCGCAACACCCGCGAATTTGTGCGGGTGCCGGGCTTGCGGGTGGAGAACTGGT
>JAYVXE010000387.1:0-3788 GCA_043785395.1 Burkholderiaceae bacterium
GCGAGGACAGTTTTTGCCGACTTTGCAGACCCATAGCCCCGCTATGGGTCAAGAAGGCGGTAAAAAATGGACCGCTGCGGCACCATTGCAGCCGATGCCTACGACAAGTCCGGCAGGCTCCTAGCGGCCCTGGTTCGCTCTTCCCCTACAAACTATGTCGCCCAATCTGCACCCCATGATCAACGTGGCCATCAAGGCTGCACGCGCCGCTGGTGCCATCATCAACCGCGCAGCACTCGATATCGAGTCGGCGCGTGTCTCGCAAAAACAGATCAATGACTTCGTCACCGAAGTCGACCAAGCTGCCGAGCAAACCATCATCGAAACCCTGCTCACAGCCTATCCGGGGCACGGCATCTTGGCCGAGGAATCGGGCGATACCCACGGCGCAAAAGACTCAGACTACATCTGGATCATTGACCCGCTCGACGGCACGACCAACTTCATCCACGGCTTTCCCGTCTACTGCGTCAGCATTGCACTGGCGGTCAAGGGAAAAATGGAGCAAGCCGTCATTTACGACCCCAGCCGCAATGACTTGTTCACTGCCACCCGGGGCCGGGGCGCGTACATGAACGACCGCCGCATCCGCGTTGGCAAGCGCACCCGCTTGGAAGACTGCCTGCTCTCCAGCGGGTTTTCCTTCCGCCCGGGCGACAACTTCAAAAACCACCAAAACATGCTGGCCGATGTCATGCCGCGCATCACCGGCTTGCGCCAACCGGGCGCGGCGGCGTTGGACTTGGCCTATGTTGCAGCCGGCTTCACCGACGGTTTCTTTGAAGCCGGGCTCAAGCCCTGGGACGTGGCCGCAGGCTCGCTGCTGGTGACCGAGGCCGGTGGCCTGATTGGCAACTTCACCGGCGAAGCCGACTTTATCGAGCACCAAGAGTGCATGGCCGCCAATCCACGCATCTACGGCCAGCTGGTGCCTTTGCTTGGCAAATACAGCCAGTTTGCAAGCACAAGCGACAAGGCCGCTGTGCGCGCATCCTCGGCACTCTCGCTCGGCGGCAAGGGCGCTGCACCAAGCGGCTCCTAAGCCAACGGCCCAACGGCCCAACGGGCGGCGCAAGCGCGCTAGCTGAGCAAGCGCAGCCGCGCAACATCTCTTCGGCACAGAGCAGGGCCGGCACGCCTTGCTTGACGGCCCCCCAACACCCCCAAACCACCGCGAAGCGCCATGCGCTTGGGCAGCAGCGCTGCGCTGCGTAAAAAACCCATCCCGCCAAGCCGGCGGAGCGCAAATACATGCTTATTTGCGGCCCGTGCGGCCCCGTGCGCCGCCGCGCAGCCGCGCCGGCGATATTGAAACGGCCTGTCAACCACGCCCACGGCTGGGCAGTTACATAGCTGGGGACGTTTTGCGCAAGTCCTATGTTTAAAGAAGCATGTGGGCGCACGGTTTATTTACTCTTCATACGCATGAAAAAACCTTGAGGTAGTGCCGATTATTTTTTTGAAAAATTAAAAATTGCATTTTGTTTTGAGTTGATTTGGATTCCTCCCCAAGGTCTGGTGCAGGGCTGAAACCACTGCCTGAAAGCAATGAAAAATGAATAAATCGTACCGCTCCATTTGGAATGAATCACTGGGGGCCTGGGTCGCGGTCTCGGAATTGGACCGGGCCAGGGGCAAGCGGTCGGGCAGTACGATGATTTTGGTGGCGCTGGTGCTGGGCTTGGCAAGCTTGCCGTCGCTGCTCTCAGCAGCACTGATTCCAACGCCGATTGAGGCCCAGGACGGCACGGCCATCGGCAATGCGAGTGCCACCGCAGCGGACACCAGCGCCGCCGGGGCCGGCTCAAGCGCCACCGCAGCGGGAGCCACGGCGTATGGCGCGGGGAGTAAGGCAGAGGCCAGCAATGCCTTGGCCCTGGGACTGAACGCCCAGTCCAGCGGCGTCGGCAGCATTGCGATCGGCCAGGGTGCTGTCGCTCGCAATGACCAAAACATTTACATCGGCACAGACGCCGGCGTCAATGCCTCCGCCTCTACCGGCAGCAATATTGGCATTGGCCGACAGACCGGCCAAACGGTCTCGGGAAAGTTCAACGATGCACTGGGCTACTTCGCCGGCAGCAACGTGACAGGAAACGAAAACACGGCCATGGGCTCGCAAGCTGGCAGCGGCGTCACGGGCGGGCGCAACAGTGCTTTTGGAACCCTGGCTGGGCGCACCGTCAATGGCTTTGAAAACACGGCCTTGGGCGATTTGTCAGGCACCCAGATCTTGGGCCAGCGCAATACAGCCGTCGGGGCTGGGGCGGGCGCCTCGGTCACCGGCGACAGCAACATTGCCATAGGCCTGACGGCCGGGGGAACGGTCGCGGGCAACCACAATATTGCCCTGGGAACCTCGGCTGGCAGTGGCCTGAGCGGGGTGGATGACGCCATTGCCATCGGTCGTCTGGCAGGTGCGCAGGCCAGCGCGGCGCTCGCCCTCGGCCAAAACGCACAGGCCAGCTTGGCCGGCTCCGTGGCACTGGGCTCAGAGTCGGTCGCGAACACGGCTGCCGGGGCCGTCGGCTACATGCCCAACGGCGCCACACCGGCGCAACAAGCCGCAATAACGGCCACCACCAGCACGCTGGGCGCACTCAGCATTGGCAATGTGGCCAACAGCAAGCTGCGCCAGATCAACGGCTTGGCCGCTGGATCTCTCGACAGCGACGCCGTCAACCTGGCCCAGCTCAAAGCCGTCAGCGCCGCAGCGGCCGCCGACGACAGCAAGTATTTCAGCGTGAACTCCACGGTGACCGGTGCCGGCAGCAATGCAAACAACGACGGAGCCATTGGCACGGATGCCTTGGCCGCCGGCGTGAACACAGAGGCAGCTGGACTGAATTCGACAGCGCTTGGCTTTGCTGCCAAAACCGGCGGCACAGCCGCCGACAGCGTGGCCGTAGGCAGCAACAGCCAGGCCACGGGTGCGGCGGCGGTAGCGATTGGCAAGTCGACCACGGCGGCGCAATCTGCTGTGGCGATTGGCAACGCGGCGAATGCCGTCAGCAGCAGCATTGCGGTGGGTGCAAGTGCCAGCGCCTCAGCGTCCAATGCGCTGGCCCTAGGAAGCAGCGCCTTGGCCAGTGGCGTGCAAGCAACGGCACTGGGCACTTTTGCCAAGGCGTCTGACCAGTTCGCCACCGCCGTGGGCAACTCGGCCACGGCCAGCGGCTCGGCCTCTAGTGCGCTCGGACGGGGCGCCACCGCCAGCGCGGAAAACGCTAGCGCGCTGGGCTTTAACAGTGAGGCCAGCCAGGTTTTTGCCACGGCCCTGGGAACATCGGCCAAGGCGATTGGCGTGCAAGCCACAGCGCTAGGCACAGGAGCCACCGCATCGGACAAAAACGCATTGGCCGTGGGCATTAGCGCACTCGCCTCAGCCGAGCGCGCCATCGCACTGGGCACAGCCTCCAAAGCGACGGCACTGAATGCCATCAGCATCGGTGGCAGCAATGTGGTCAACGGCGCGGCCAGCGGCTCGCTGGGTATCGCCAGCGTGACCAATGGCGCAAGTTCTTACAGCATTGGAAACAACAACACACTGGCAAGCGATAACAGCTTTGTTTTGGGCAATCAAGTTGCGATTTCGGCGGGTGTCGACAACATCGTTGCCCTGGGCTCGAACAGCAGCGCCAGCGTGGCCGGCAGCATTGCCTTGGGCGCAGAGTCGGTGGCCAGCACCGCCGCCGGCGCCCTCGGCTACACACCCAGCGACGCCACACCGGCGCAGCAAGCGGCGATTGCGGCAACCACCAGCACGCTGGCTGCGCTCAGCATCGGCG
>JAYVXE010000388.1:0-3774 GCA_043785395.1 Burkholderiaceae bacterium
CCCTCAAGGGGGCGCACCCGGTGGCCTGGCAGAGCCAGATCCACGGGTGCACTGGAAGCGGCGCGCTCGTCTCGCGGCGCGGTGAACTTGATCCACCCCCGTATCGCCTGCGGCGCTCCCCCTCAAGGGGGCGCACCCGGTGGCCTGGCAGAGCCAGATCCACGGGTGCACTGGGGGTGGTGCGGTTTCATCGCTCGGTGGCGATTGGCCCATGCATGAGGGTTAACCACAAATTACCCTAAGAACCAAAAAGGCCCGCCATATCCATGGCGGGCCTTTTTGATGCCAGCGACGGCATCAAGCCCCCGGCTGAAGAGGCATCGGCGATGCCGGCAAGAGACGCCGCGCTCAGCGGCTTTGCTGCACCTTGCGGCCATGGAGCGGCTGTACCGGGCGCGCATTCATGGGGTAGAGTTTTTGAAATTGCGCGAGCTGGGCCGCCGACATCTGCACCGGCTCTTTCAGCACTTCCCAACGCACGCCTTCGCTGCACGGCGGCGTGGTCAGCGAGCCCATGAAGGTGTAGTAGCCCTGGTGGGCGGGCAACAGGTCGGCGGCATTCAGCCCGCCCGGCAGTTCAGCCTTGGCACCTTCATGCTCGGGCATCAGCGCAAAAATCTTGGCCAGCACCGGGTTTTCTTGGCCCAGTTTGAACAGCACGGCAGCCACGCTCAGGTGCCCCGTGTCATCACGGTGCACCAAGTGCGCGACCAGCGGATAGGCCTTGCCCTTGATTTTTTCTTCGCTGGGCGTGTGGAAGTGAAATTGCAGCAACTGGTAGTTGCCCGTGTCCAGCTTCAGGGTTCCGCCTTGCGCCAGGTTGACCTGGATCGAATGGCCGGTGTTCACCACCTCCGCCGGGCCCAGGGTGTAGCCGAAGGCCAGCGCCGGCAACTTGGTCTTGACCGCCTTGCGGATGTCGATCGGCGACTGGTTGTGGCCCAGTTTGCAACCCGCAAAGTCAGCCTCGATATCGCCCCAGTGCAGCGGATCAAGCGCGCCTTTGTAGGCCCAATGCGGGTGCGCATCGGCATGGGAAGGCGCAGCGGTTTGCGCCTGAGTCGCCTGCACAGATGCGCCGCCCAAGGCGGCAAGAAGCGCCAGGACAAGGTATTTTTTCATGGCCATATTCGTCAAATGTTGGAGTAAGGGCGCGGAATTTACACCCTTGGCAACAGCCACAGAAATACCCCATCCGTCCTGTACGTGTTTTTTTACGTGATTTTTAGCAAAATTTCACAATTTGGCCGCAACCCGACAGGCGCTTGCACCGATCTTGGCAAGCGAGGTCAGCCCAGAAAAAAACCATTTTTCATAGCGAACTATTGACGTATTTAAATGTTATTTCAATGCATTTAATACTAAAAACCATACAAATCAAGCGACGGCAGCTATTGATTTTATCAAAACAGCCGAAATACAGGCTTTACTGCTTGGGCGCAGGCAGGTCGACCGATGGTGTGGCGGCGTGGTTGCGGCCTTTTTGGGCCGGCACCAAGCCGCGCAGCTGTTCCAGCTCGGCCGCAGTCTTACCGATGTTCAAGCCGTTTTGGTAGTAGTTTTCATCGACCACCGGGTCTTGTGCATGGAAGGCGATATAGGCAGTGATCACCCCGGCAACCACCACCACGGCGGGCCCGGAGATGACCAGCCACACCAGGCCGTAGCGCCACCAGGCCTGGGCGCGGGGAGGGGCGAGTGGGACAGGAATGGGGGGCGTGGTCATGGTGTGCAGCCTGGGTAAAAGGTGGAGGGTGAAGGGTGGATGGCTTGGGTCCAGCTGCCCTGAGCAGGTCAGGACGGCGTCAGCCCGAGGATGGAAGAAACAGGACTTACGCAAAACCGCCCTGGCGTCGTTCTTTTTTCTTGCCGTATCTGGTGTACTGTCTGCGAAAAAATGCCTAGCCAGGTCAATTTTGCGTAAGTCCTAAGAAACAGTGGCAGCGTTGTCAGCGCGGCACGATGAAGACGGTTTTCTCGCTCACATGGGCGCCGCCTTGCAGCGCCTCGATCTCCAGTGTCAGGGCATGCGGGCCGGGGACTGCGCCCTCGTAGGGGATTTGCAGGCGCAGCGGCATCCAGCGCGACTCGGCCGGCCCGACGCTGATCTCGGCCGGCGAGCCCAGCTCCAGGCCTTGCAAGCCGTCCGTCCCGTGCGCGCTGATGCGGTATTTTTGCGTACTCTCGGTGGCGTTCATGATTTGCAGGCGGTAGACGTTTTCGATTTTGCCACCGGCGACAATGCGCGCCAACGATGCGCGGTCGCGCAGCACATCGACCTTGAGCGGCGTGCGCAGCACCAGGCTGGTGAGCAGGCCGATCGACAGCAACAGCAGCACGCTGCCATAGAGCAGAACCCGTGGCCGCAGCACGCGACGCCAGACCTGGGCCTGCGTCCACTGCCCGTCGAGCCCGTTTTGGGTGGTATTGCGGATCAGCCCACGGGCGTAGCCCATGCGGTCCATCACGCCGTCACACACGTCGATGCAGGCCGCGCAGCTGATGCATTCGTATTGCAGCCCGTCGCGGATGTCGATGCCGGTCGGGCAGACCTGCACGCACAGCCCGCAGTCGACACAGGCGCCAAGGCCGAGCTGGGCCAGGTCGGCCTTGCGCGAGCGCGGCCCGCGCGGGTCTCCGCGCCGACCGTCGTAGGTGACGATCAAGGTGTCGCGGTCGAACATGGCGCTTTGAAAACGCGCATACGGGCACATGTATTTGCACACCTGTTCGCGCAAAAAGCCCGCATTGCCGTAGGTGGCAAAGCCATAAAAAATCACCCAAAACAGCGACCAGGCACCGATTTGCAATGTCCACAGATCAAGGCCCAGGGCACGGATGGGCGTGAAATAACCAACGAAGGTAAAGCCAGTCCAGAGCGAGAGCGCCATCCACACAAAGTGTTTGCTGACTTTTTTGGCCAGCTTCGAGCCCGATTGCCGCGCTTTGTCCAGCCGCATGCGCACCGCCCGGTCACCTTCGATGTGGCGCTCGATCCACATGAAAATTTCGCTGTAAACGGTTTGCGGACAGGTGTAGCCGCACCACAGCCGCCCCGCCACCGCCGTGAACAAAAACAGCGAGAGCGCGCTGACCACCAGCAAACCGGTCAGGTAGATGAAGTCTTGCGGGTACAGCACCAGGTTGAAGATGTAGAAGCGGCGCGCCTCCAAATCAAACAAAACCGCCTGCCGCTGCCCCCAGCCCAACCACGGCAGGCCGTAAAAAAACAGCTGCGTGGCAAACACCATCGCCCAGCGCCAACGTGCATAAAGCCCTTGCACTGAGCGTGGATAGACCTTTTGCTGGGCCGCATACAGCGACACCACCTGTTCATCCGGCGCGGCCGGGACGATGGGGATAACGCTGCGCGGTGAGGTTTTAGTCATAAATCAGGGCCCAGAGCCCGCTATGTGAGCCCGGGCTTCGCTGCGCCCGGTAGAGGTGATGGCACGGCATGCATTGCCGAATCGGACGCGATGGCTAACTGTCATGCACTGGCCAAGCACCACCGAGCGATGAAACCGCGCCGCAAAACGAGCGCGCCACCCCACCAGTGCACCCGTGGATCTGGCTCTGCCAGGCCACTGGGTGCGCCCCCTTGAAGGGGGAGCGCCGTAGGCGCTTCGGGGGTGGTCTAAGTTCACCAGGCCACTGGGTGCGCCCCCTTGAGGGGGAGCGCCGCAGGCGCTTCGGGGGTGGGCCAAGTGAAGCGGGGCAATCCATGCCGCCTGGCCTTGGCGCGGCCAAGGTCTTGGCCGCAACCCGGTGCGT
>JAYVXE010000389.1:0-3771 GCA_043785395.1 Burkholderiaceae bacterium
CCCCGCTTAGACCAGCTGCTATGGCGCTACCGGGCGCGTAACTTTCCCCAAACACTCAGCCCGCTTGAGGCCGAGCGCTGGCAGGCGCACCGCGCCGCCCGCCTCTTTGACGGCGCACAGGGCGCGCGCACGATCGAGCAGCTGTTCACCGAGATCGACACCCTGTCAGAGACCGCCGACGAGCGCGGAGAGGCCATCCTTGGTGCGCTGTACGACTACGCCGAGGCGATTGCGCCAGAACAAATGTAGCCATTTGTTTATCAAATGTTACCAGTATTGATAAAACCGTTTGTAATTAAGCGGTAGGGCTTATTTAGACTTTAAAAGAGAGCTTTTCATGGAACCCGGATTCACCACCAATATCGTCCACAGTGACCGCGCCTTTGGCGTCGAGCACGGCGGCGTCCACAAACCCATCCACACCTCGGTGCAGTACGGCTTCGAGCGGGCTGAAGAGCTGATTGGCGTCTTCCAGGGCACGCTCAAAGGCGGCTACAACTACGCCCGCCAAGGCACGCCGACCACCGCCGCACTTGAAGCCAAGCTGACCCAGATGGAGCAAGGCCTGGGCAGCGTCTGTTTTGCCAGCGGCATGGGCGCCATCAGCGCCTTGTTCTTCACGCTGCTGCGCGCAGGCGACCACCTGGTCAGCAGCCGCCACGTGTTTGGCAACACCAACAGCTTGTTTGGCACGCTTGGCGACTTTGGAGTCGCCATCAGCAAGGTTGACGCCACCAGCGTGGCCAATGTGGCCGCCGCGCTGCGCCCCGAGACCCGGATGGTGTTTGTCGAAACCGTCGCCAACCCCGGCACCCAAATCCCCGACCTGGAGGCGATTGGCACGCTGTGCCAAGCGCGCGGCCTGCTGCTGGTGGTGGACAACACTGTCATGTCGCCCTGGCTGTTTCGGCCCAAGAACATCGGCGCCGGCATCGTCGTGCATTCGCTGACCAAGACCATTGCCGGCCACGGCAATGCCCTGGGCGGCGTGCTGATCGACACCGGCCTGTTCGACTGGTCGGCCTACCCCAACATCAACGCCGCCTACCGCCAAGGCGACCCAAGGCAATGGGGACTGACACAAATCCGCAAAAAAGGCCTGCGCGACCTCGGTGCTGCGCTGTCCTCCCAGCACGCCCACCTGATCAGCACCGGTGCCGAAACCCTGGCCCTGCGCCAAAACCAAACCAGTGCCACAGCGCTGGCGCTGGCGCAGTTCTTGCAAGCCCACCCGGCGATTGCCCACGTGCACTACCCGATGCTGGCCTCGCACCCGCAGCACGCGCTGGCGCGCAAACACTTCAAGGCCGGCTCCTGGCTGCTGGCCTTTGAGCTGCGTGATGCCGAGCGCTGCCTAGAGCTGCTCAACCGGCTGCGCCTGCCGCTCAACGCCACCGGCCTGGCCGACAACCGCAGCCTCATCATCCCGGTCGCCCACACCATCTTCTGGGAAGCCGGCGCCCAGGTGCGCGCCGACATGGGCATCGCCGACGGCCTGGTACGGCTCTCGGTCGGCCTGGAAGACAGCGCAGACTTGGTCGCCGACTTTGCGCAGGCGCTGGCTTTTTGAGGCAAGCTGTCAGCGAGGAGGCATCTTGCATGTTTTACAAAACGATCGTTTGCCGACTCTAAAAGCGTTTGCACCTGCTTTTGTGATGTAGTAACATATCTACATAATTCACATACCGGAGCTGCCGTTATGACCATTACCACCTTATCAAGCCGCGAGTTCAACCAAGGGGCGAGCGAGGCAAAACGGGCCGCAAACAACGGGCCAGTGTTCATCACAGATCGAGGCCGACCGGCCCATGTGCTTATGAGCTTTGAGGACTATCAGCGGCTCACAAAGCAGCGGCGCAACATTGCCGATGCGCTGGCAATGCCGGGTGTCGCCGACATCGCGTTTGATCCACCGCGTGTGACCATCAAACCCCGGCCGGTTGATTTCTCATGATGTTTGTGCTCGACACCAACGTGGTGTCCGAGCTGCGCAAGGTGCGGCTTGGCAAGGCCGATGCGAACGTGACGGCATGGACGGAAAGCGTTGATGCCGCTGACCTCTTTGTGTCGGCCATCACCATCATGGAACTGGAGCTTGGCGTCCTGGCGATTGAGCGCAAGGACGCCCCCCAGGGGGCCATGCTGCGTGCGTGGCTGGAGCAACGCGTATTGCCTGAGTTCTCCGGGCGCACGTTGCCTGTCGATACCGCAGTGGCACAACGCTGCGCCCGACTTCATGTACCCGACGCGCGTGGCGAGCGCGATGCACTCATCGCGGCAACCGCCCTTGTGCATGGCATGACTGTCGTCACTCGTAATGTTGCTGATTTCAAGCCCATGGGAGTGATCCTCATCAACCCATGGGCGGTATCGTGACTGTCTGCGGGAAAATGCCTAGCCAGGACAATTTTGCGTAAGTCCTGTTTGCGTAAGTCCAGTCTTTTACCGTGCCCCGGAACACCTATGAAAACCCTTGCCAGCACCGCTTTTTCCCTGCTCGATTTGGTGCCGATTCAGCTCGGCGGCAGCGTCGCCCAGGCCTTGCAGCAGTCGCTCGATGTGGCGCGCCATGTTGAGCGACTTGGCTTTACCCGCTTTTGGCTGGCCGAGCACCACAACATGGACGGCATTGCCAGCTCGGCCACCGCCGTGCTGATCGGCCATGTGGCGGCTGGCACCGAGAGGATTCGGGTGGGCTCGGGCGGCGTCATGCTGCCCAACCACGCGCCGTTGGTGGTGGCTGAGAACTTCGGCACACTGGCCACGCTGTACCCAGGGCGGATCGACCTCGGGCTGGGGCGAGCGCCCGGCACCGACCCGCACACCATGCGCGCACTGCGCCGCGACCGGGCCGAGAGTGCCGATGACTTCCCACAGCAGGTGCAGGAATTGCAGTCTTATTTGGCGCCTGCGCGCCCAGGGGCCCGGGTTGTTGCCATGCCGGGCGCGGGCACCGAGGTGCCGATCTGGTTGCTGGGCTCAAGCCTGTTCAGCGCCCAATTGGCAGCACAGCTCGGCCTGCCGTATGCGTTTGCCTCGCACTTTGCACCGCGCATGCTGCACGACGCCATCCGCCTGTACCGCGCCCATTTCCGGCCCTCCGCCGTGCTGGCCCAGCCCTATGTCGCCATCGGCGTGCCGGTGATCGCCGCCGCTGACGACGCCCAGGCGCAGTTCTTGGCCAGCACCAGCTACCAGCGCATCCTGGCCTTGATGCGCGGCGAGTCGCTGGTGCAGCGCCCGCCGGTGGCCAGCATGGACGGGCTGTGGAGTGCGCAAGAGCAGGCTGCTGTCGAGGCCTTTTTGGAGATTGCCATCGTCGGCGGCCCCGACACCGTGCGCGCGGGGCTCCAGGCGCTGCTGGCGCAAACCCAGGTCGATGAGTTCATCTTTACCAGCGATGTGTACGCGCACAGCCTGCGCCTGCGCTCGCTGGAGATTGTGGCCAGCCTGCTGACGTGACCCACCCCCGAAGCGCCTGCGGCGCTCGCCCCCTCAAGAGGGCTGAACTTGACCCACCCCCGAAGCACCTGCGGCGCTCCCCCCTCAAGGGGGCGCACCCGGTGGCCTGGCAGAGCCAGTTCCACGGGTGCACTGGAAGCTGCGCGCTTGCTTCGCTGCGTGGTTTTATCGCTCGGGGGTGCTTGCCTTGTGCATGACAGTTAACAGTTTCAGGACTTACGCAAAACCGCCCTGGCGTCGTTTTTTTGACCAGCCGTACCAGATGTACTGTCTGCGGAAAAATGCCTAGCCAGGACAATTTTGCGTAAG
>JAYVXE010000390.1:0-3762 GCA_043785395.1 Burkholderiaceae bacterium
CACCATCCTGCCCGCCGCCGCCTGTGCGACCCTTTGACCGATTTGCAAGCCATGCTCGACCCCCAGAACAGCGTGCCGCCCAATGCCTATCGGCTGGCTTTTTCTGACCCCGAATTCATGCTGCGGCGCGAAACCCGTGGCATCCGCATGCAGCTGGAAATGCTCAAGCCCGACTTGGAGCAAAAGGCGCAGGGCATTGAGCACACGGTGGTGGTCTTTGGCAGCGCCCGCACGCCCGACCCCGAAGTGGCCCAGGCCGAGTTGGCACGGGCGCAGGCCAGCGGCGATGCCCCGGCGCTGGCACGCGCTCAGCAGCGGCTGCGCCAGTCGCAGAACTATGCGCAGGCGCGCGCGTTTGCGCACCTGGTCGCCAGCGACAGCCTGGCCCGTCCCGCGCCGGAACGCCTGACGATTTGCACCGGCGGCGGCCCCGGCATCATGGAGGCGGCCAACCGGGGCGCCTCCGACGCCGGTGCGCCCAACGTCGGCCTGAGCATTGCGCTGCCGTTCGAGGCCAGCGGCAACCGCTACATCACGCCGGCGCTGAGTTTCAAGTTCCATTACTTTGCGCTGCGCAAAATGCATTTCATGATGCGCGCCAAGGCCTTGGTGGTTTTCCCCGGCGGCTTTGGCACGCTCGATGAATTGTTCGAGGTGATGACCCTGGTGCAAACCGGCAAGTCACGCCCGGTGCCGATTATTTTGTTTGGCAAAGCCTATTGGCAGCGCTTGATCGACTTTGAACTGCTGGTCGAAGAAGGCACTATTTCGCGCGAAAATCTCGACCTTTTCCGCTACGAAGACACGCCCCAAGCGGCCTGGGATGCCATCCAGGATTTTTACCGGCTGCCCGCCTCGGGCGGCTGATCATCGGCCAGCGCCTGGCCCAAACCCCAGGCCACGCGGGCACCGCCGCCGACCACGGCGCCGACCAGCCAAAACACACCAGCCACACCAACCACGGCACCGGCCACACCAAAGAGCATCGGCATCGCCACACTGGAGGCGTTGACCGCCATCAGGCGCAGGCCCAGTGCCTCACCATGGCGCGCATGCGGCGTGAACTGGTGTAGCAGGCTCATCACCATCGGCTGCACCCCGCCCAGCGCCAAGCCCAGCAGCACCGAGCACAGGCCCATCGCCCAGGCGCTTTGCAGCAGTGGGTAAATGCCAAACAGCAATGCGGTCGCCAGCATGGCCGCCACAATCACGCAGGTCTCCCGCAAGCGCTCGGCCACCAAGGGCAGCAGCAAGCGCACGACCACGGCGGCAATCGCAAACGCGCCCAAAATACTGCCGATGACCGAGGCACTCAGGCCGCGCTCAAAGCCCAGCAGCGGCAGCACAAAGGTGTGCACATCCCAGCACGAAGACAAAAACCAGTTGACCAGCAACAGGCGGCGAAAGCGCGGCTCGCGCAGCAAATCCCAGGCCCGCGTGCTGGCCTGGGTCGGGCCGGGCCGCAGCGGCGGCAACTCGTGCACCACGCGCACCAACCACCAGCCCAGCAGTGGCAGCAATGCCATGAAAAAGAAGGCGGCGCGAAAGCCGGCGTGGTCAATCAGCAGTCCGGCGCTGAACGGGCCCAAAAAGTTGGAAACTGCCGGGCCAATCGCCAGCCAGCTAAAGACCTGCTTGCGCTCGGTCGCATTGTGCGCAGCGCGCCCGACATGGCGCTGGGTTGCAATCACGACAGCACCACTGGCACCACCTGTCAACAAAGCGGCCACACAGAGCACGCCAAACACCGGCCAGATGGTGGCCAACAAAGCCCCGCTGCTGGCCGCCACCACCGCAAAACCGACCGGGCGACGCAGCCCGTGCTGGTCGGTATAGCGCCCGGCCGGCAAGGCCAAGAAAACCTGGGTCAGCGAAAACAGCGCCAGCAACATGCCGACTGCCGCTGCGCTATAGCCTTCGCGCAGCGCCAACAGCGGCGTGCTCATGCGCATGGCCGTCATGCAGGCATGGAGAAAAACCTGGGCGGCAATCAGCCGAATCAAGGCCCGGCTCACAAGCGCCGACCTTTGACAGCTGCGCGCCCACGCCCACGCCTGCGTTCAACCATGTTCAGACCCCGGCTGGCCCAAGGACTCCGAATCCGGCAGCAGGCTGGCCGCTGCCGGCTCGGACAGCGCCTCAACCTGGCGCAGCGCGCGCTGCATCACATTGCTACGGGTTTGCGCTTGCTCAAGCGTGTTGAGCACGGTCTGGGTTTGCGCCTTGACCTTGCCCAGCACGTCGCCAAACTTGCCAAACTCGGTCTTCACCGCGCCCAGTACTTGCCAGACTTCGCTGGCGCGCTTTTCCAGCGCCAGCGTGCGAAAGCCCATTTGCAGCGCATTCAAGATCGCCAGCAAGGTGGTCGGCCCGGCCAGCGTGATGCGCAGATCGCGCTGCAGGCTTTGCATCAAATCGGGACGCCGCAGCACCTCGGCGTACAGGCCCTCGGTGGGCAAAAACAAAATAGCGAAGTCGGTGGTAAACGGCGGCTCTATGTATTTATCGGCGATCGAGCGCGCCTCCAGCCGAATCCGTGCCTCCAGCGCCTTGCCCGCAGCCTCGGCCCCGGCCGCGTCAGCGCGGCCCTGGGCGTCAAGCAGACGCTCGTAGTCTTCGCCCGGGAACTTGGCATCAATCGGCAGCCACAGCGGCTCACCCGCCGCACCACGGCCTGGCAGCCGAATCGCAAAATCCACCACATTGCGGCTGGCGGGCCGGGTCGCCACCTGGGCCGCGTATTGCTCGCGGGTGAAGACCTGCTCCAGCAGCGCTTCGAGCTGGGCTTCGCCAAAAATCCCCCTGGTTTTGACATTGGTCAGCAAGTGCTTGAGGTCGCCCACGCCCTGCGCCAGCGTTTGCATCTCGCCCAGGCCACGGTGGACTTGGTCGAGCCGGTCGGCAACCTGTTTAAAGCTCTCGCCCAGACGCGTGTGCAGCGTCGCTTGGAGTTTTTCGTCCACTGTTTGCCGCATCTCTTCGAGCTTGGCGGCATTGCCCTGCTGCAACTGCGCCAGCTGCGTCTCCAGCGTGCTGCGCACCTCGGCCAGCCGCCGGGCATTGGCCTCGCTCAGGCCTTGCAACTGGGTCGACAAAGTGTCGCCCAGGTTTTTTTGCAGCAGCGTGAGCTGGGTCGAGAAGGCATCAAGCTGGCTGTTTTGCGTGCGCGTGGCCTCGCCGCCTTGCTGCACCAAGCTGTGCTGAAAGGTGGCAAACGACTGCGCCGTCTCCTGCCGCGTAGCGCGTGCGTGGTCGGCAATTTCACGCCGCAGCGCCTGCTCAAGGCGCTCTTGGGTCTGGGCCACAACAGCGCGCAATTCAGCGCCATCAACGCCGCTGACAGGGCGCGCGCGCAGCAGCAAGCAAAGTAAGAGCAAGCAGCTCAGGGCCGACAAGGCGACCGGGATCCAGAATTCCAATCTCTTCTTTCTTGCTGTTTGTGGCGTCGCACCAGGAGTTTCCCCGCAGACAGTACACCCAAGGTCGCGGCACGGAAAAAGAACGACGCCAGGGCGGTTTTGCGTAAGTCCTGGAGATTATGCCGCCCTGCCAGCGACCACCCGTCACGCACGCAACAGCTTTGCCGCCCAGGCCGCACCATCCAACAGGGAAGCCTTCGTGCTGGTTTTTTTACCCTCTCCAAGAGGCGCAAAAATAGCCACGAAATTCATCCTAGAAACCGCAGTTGGATGCATACGAGGGTGCCGTGATCGGCGTGTCAGGCAAGGCGCGAGGACGCAGCGCACTCTTGTGCGCAAGGAC
>JAYVXE010000391.1:0-3757 GCA_043785395.1 Burkholderiaceae bacterium
CGCAGCGGTCCATTTTTGGCTTCGCCGCTCTTCGAGAACACCGTCTTTTTGGCCCATAGCCGGGCTATGAGCCTGCAAATCCGGCAAAAACTGTCCTCGCCGGGGCCGATTTTGTAGAAACCTGCGGTTTTCGCTGTTCGACGCCCCAAGTCCGACAGGCTCCTAGCACCTCGTGCGCCACGATGGCGTTCAGGATGGCCTGCTTTTGTCCGGTGTGAAAAGTTCTGGCCAGCGCGGGGCCCCACCATGTCCTGGCCAAACCACCACAGCAGCAACTCGGCTGTGGTGGGAGTGACCAGCTCCAGAATGTCGGCTGCACCCGATTCGAGGCCCAGGCACAGTTGCCGGGCTTTGCCGGTGAGTGCGGTGGAGAGGGCAAAGGGTGCTGTGGATCATGCAGAGCCAGTCTCATCTACAATTGTGGTAAATCAGCAAGGAAGCACCATGACAACTCTCTCTGTTCGTATCGACGAAAATCTGGTGCACGCCGCTCGCGCAAGCGCCAAGGCAGAATTTCGCAGCGTGCAAGGCCAGATCGAGTACTGGGCCAAGCTGGGCCGCGCCGCGCTGGACAACCCTGATCTTCCGGCGTCCTTTATTTCAGAAAGCCTGATGAGTCTGGCTGAACCGCGCGAAGACAGCACACACTTTGTACCCCGCAGCAGCAGCGCCAAAACCGATCCGCTATGAATTGGGCAGTGCGCCAAACGCGGCGCTTTGCCCGTGCCTACAAAAAACTTGTCAATACCACGCTGATCGCTGATACCGATATCGCCGTGCGCACCGTGGCGCACAACCCGGATGTGGGCGAGCAAAAAAAAGGCGATCTGGGCCAGCTGTGGGTCCACAAATTTCGCAGCCAGGGCCAGCTTTACCTGCTGGGCTACACCCGTGAAGACGAGGTGCGCTTGGTTTATCTGGAAGCGCTGGGGCCGCATGAGAATTTCTACCGAGATTTGAAGCGGTAGTGAGTGCTCTTGATTCGACTCCAGGGCGGCATGGCCTCCAACGTGGTCGCACCGCTGGCGCGCGCGCATCTGGATCTGCGCTACACAGCCGAAAACGACCTGGACGCCGTGCTCGCGCGGATCCGCGCCATCATCGAAAATGAATCCCTGCCGCGCACCAGCGGCCACATCGTGGCGCAGACGGGTACGCTGCCCATGGCCAAGACACCGGCCGCCCTGCTCCAAGCCTACCAACGCAGCGCAGCACAGGTCGGCTTTGCGGTCGAAGGTGAATTCACCGGGGGCGCCGCTGACAGCGGTATCACGTCGTCGATGGGAATTCCCTCGCCATACCCCGCCCGCCATCGTGCAGGCCTTGCACCAAGCCATCCGGGCGGCAGCCACCGAACCCGCCATGCTTGAAAACCTAAAAACCCGTGGCGTGATCCCGCCTGAAGAAATGTCACCCGCCGCGTTCGAGCAAATGATGTCCGATCGCCTGGTGACCTATGGCGGTGTGGTGAAGCGCGCCAAAATCCGACCCGAGTAAGCGCAGGCCATTGCCCACGCGATGTGCAACCAGCACTACACGGCTCGCTGGGCATGAGCCGCAGGGAAGATGGCAGCCTGGCAACAGACCCCCACCCAAGCAAAACGCAACCAAGGCTGGGCATGCAAGGCCGACGCCAACGCGCTGGCTGCGATCAAGCATCTTGGGGACGCGGTGTGCCCAAAGGGCGACATTGGGACGACATGGGGGCCGCCCTAGCCCAACGCACAAACCGATGAATAAATTTTATATAGCAAACTTCATATTACCAGTATGCGATAAAAGCATATTTTTCTTAAAATCATCATCCTAAAGAACGCAGCGGCGGCCCGCTAAAATTGCGGCATTCCGCAACAGTTCCAGACGGCATCCACCAGGCTGCTGTTTTTATGCCCCCATGAGCAACACCCGCGACACCAGCGACACCCTTCAGCAGCCCGGCCTTACCAGCCTGTCCAAATCTTTCGAGCCCGCCGCCATCGAGGCCCAGTGGGGGCCAGAGTGGGAAAAGCGCGGCTACGGCGTGGCGGGCTTTCGGGGCACGGGCCAGGCGCAAGCGGGCGCAGAGGCATTTGCCATCCAGCTGCCGCCGCCCAACGTGACCGGCACGCTGCACATGGGCCACGCGTTTAACCAGACCATCATGGACAGCCTCACGCGCTACCACCGCATGCTGGGCCACAACACGCTGTGGGTGCCCGGCACCGACCATGCCGGCATTGCCACCCAGATCGTGGTGGAGCGCCAGCTGCAAGAACAAAATATCAGCCGCCACGAGCTGGGCCGCAAGAACTTTGTCGCCAAAATTTGGGAGTGGAAGGAAAAAAGCGGCGACACCATCACCAGCCAAATGCGCCGCATGGGCGACAGCGTGGACTGGAGCCGCGAGTACTTCACCATGGACCCGAAGCTGTCCAAAACGGTGACCGAAACCTTTGTGCAGCTGTATGAGCAAGGCCTGATTTACCGGGGCAAGCGCCTGGTCAACTGGGACCCTAAGCTGCAGTCCGCCGTCTCTGACCTAGAAGTCGAGAGCGAAGAAAAAGACGGCTCGCTATGGCACATCGAATACCCGTTTACCGATGGCCCGCAAACTGTCAATGGCGAGTTGGTCAACGGCCTGACTGTGGCCACCACCCGCCCCGAAACCATGCTCGGCGACGTGGCCGTGATGGTGCACCCCGAGGACGAGCGCTACTCGCATTTAAAGGACAGGACGGTAAGGCTGCCGTTGGTTAACCGCGAGATCCCAGTGATTTTCGATAACTACGTTGACAGAGAGTTCGGCACAGGGGTGGTCAAAGTCACGCCAGCGCACGACCAGAACGACTACGCAGTCGGTCAAAGACATCGACTCAGTACAGTGCGAATTCTGGATCTCAATGCGAACCTCATTGGACGCAACTCAGCAACAAAAATTTCCGAGTTGATCTGGAGCTACGAACATGTTGCGGAGGATGAAAATACCGCAATCAACGCGACTCATTTCAAGTTCTTGGAGGGACTGTCTGCCCTGCCAATCAGCGAGGCCATCTCCCAGCTGGTTCCACCGAAATATCAGGGCCTCAATCGATTCACAGCGCGCAAGCTTATCGTTGATGATTTGGCAGAATCTGGTGCGTTGATTGAAGTCAAGAAACACAAATTGACGGTACCAATTTGCACACGCACCGGTGAAGTCGTGGAGCCCATGCTCACTGATCAATGGTTTGTGGCGATGAACAAAGTGGGAACAACAGACGGCAAAAGCATCGCGCAAAAGGCCATCGATGCCGTAGCAAGTGGTGAGGTGCAGTTTGTGCCCGAGAACTGGGTCAACACTTACAACCAGTGGATGAACAACATCCAGGACTGGTGTATCAGCCGCCAACTGTGGTGGGGGCATCAAATTCCCGCTTGGTATCCCGTTAAACCCTATGCGGGCATCACTGGACCGTTTGTCGCCCTCGATAAGGACAAGGCCCTAGCCCAATTTGAGGACGAACTCAATCAAAAGGCGAATGATATTGCTGAACCAACGGGTAGGGGGCAAGGAAATCTCAATGAAATTGCTGCCAGTCGAACTGCGGGACTGCGCCGCGATGAAGACGTACTCGACACCTGGTACTCATCCGCGCTCGTGCCTTTCAGCACCATGGGCTGGGGCACCAAATCGTCCGCCGACCCAAGCGGCGACTACAACCTCTACCTGCCCTCCAGCGTGCTGGTCACCGGCTACGACATCATCTTCTTCTGGGTCGCCCGGATGATCATGATGACC
>JAYVXE010000392.1:0-3740 GCA_043785395.1 Burkholderiaceae bacterium
AATGATGGCCGCAGGATGTACCAGCTCGAAGACAGCTCGGCACCGACTGCGTCAAATACAGCCAGTGCGCCGCGCCGTGATTTCCGCAGCAACCGACCCAGCGCGCCGCGTGACCCGTTCTTCGAGCAGCCCTACCAGGCCGCCAGCGAGGCCAACGGAGCCCCGGCCTGGGAGGCGGCACAGCGCAATACGGGCCGCAACAGCATCTCCGCCAACATCAAGCCACGGCGCAAATTGGCAGCACTGTTCCAGCCGGTGGTCGCCGCCGCTGTTGCTGCTGCTGCACCCAGCGCAGACGCTGCGCTGCAAGGCGATGCGGTCGAAGTTATTATTTAAGCTTTTTAGGCCTCTAACGCTTATACAGCAAGCCTTTACAGCTATCTAAATATAGAATTAAACGGCCTGGCTTGGTACTTTTGCAGCGTGCCGCAGTTGCGGCCTACAGCGGGCGACAACGCAGGTGCAGCCTTTGCTTTACCGCCCCGGCAGCTGCGCGGCCTCACACCCAACTTGGATGATTTCGCGCTGCGCAGGCTCGATGTGCCAGCGGCATGCGCTGAGGCAGCCACCCCACACGCAGCCGGTGTCGAGCGAGAGCAGATTGGGCCGCAGCAGCAAGCCGAGTTGCGACCAATGGCCAAAGGCGACCGGCAAGGACGCTGTTTGGCGCCCTGGCAGCTCAAACCAGGGCTGCAAATCGGTGGGTGCGTCCACGACTTCTCCACGGTAGTCAAAGTCCATGCGGCCATCGGCGCGGCAAAAGCGCATTCGGGTCAGCACATTGGCGATCGTGCGCAAGCGCTCCGTGCCACGCAGCGCATCGCTCCAGGCCGCAGGGGTATTGCCATACAGCGCTTGTAAAAAAGACCGTACATCGGCCTGTGGGCCGCGCAACACGGTCTCGACTTCGTGGGCCAAGGCCAGCGTTTGCGTGGCGCTCCAGCTTGGCAGAACGCCTGCATGCACCATTAAACAGCCATGCTCGAACCGGGCCAGTGGCTGCCCACGCAACCAGTCGATCAGGGCCGTGCGGTCGGGCGCATTCAGCAGGTCGGCCAGCGTGTCACCGACGCGGACACGGCCAGCGCCATAAGCGATGGCCAGCAGACTCAAGTCGTGGTTGCCCAACAGGCACTGCGCAGCAGGCCCCAAAGCCATCAGCCGACGCAGCAGAGCCGCCGAGTCGGGGCCACGGTTGACCAAATCGCCCAACAGGTAGAGCGTGTCGCGGCTGGGAGAAAAGTCCAAGGTGTGGAGCAATCGTTGCAGGGCGCCATCGCAGCCCTGTACGTCGCCTATCAAGTAAAGTGCCATTCTGTTTATTTTCCTTCTGATCCATGGCCTTTTTGCTCATCACCCTATTCACCTTGCTTAACGGCATTTTTGCCATGTCGGAGCTGGCCTTGGCCTCCAGCCGCAAAGCGCGCCTGACGGCGATGGCCGAGCTGGGCGACAAAGGGGCGCAAGCCGCGCTGGCCTTGCTTGAGAATCCGACCCAGTTTTTATCCTCGGTCCAAGTCGGTATTACATCCATCGGCATGCTCAACGGCATCATTGGCGAGGCCGCCTTCAGCGACGGCTTGGCGCACTGGTTTAGCGGGCTTGGTATACCGGCCAACATGGCCGACGTGAGTGCCACCGTATTCGTGGTGACCAGCATAACCTTTGTCACGATTGTCTTTGGTGAGCTGGTGCCCAAGCGCATTGGCCAGCTCTACCCGGAGGCGGTCGCACGTTTGGTATCGCGCCCCATGGCCTTGCTGGCGCGTATTGCCAAGCCATTTGTGCAGCTGCTGGCACTGAGCACCCAACTGGTACTCAAACTGCTGCGGGTCGACAACGCAGCGGCCCGTGCCGTGACGGAAGAGGAAATTGTCGCCAGCCTGGAAGAAGGGCGCGAAGCCGGCGTTATCGAGCAACATGAACACCAAATGGTGCACAACGTGTTTTCGCTCGACGATCGCCCACTGACATCTTTCATGGTGCCGCGCACCGACGTGAAATGGCTCGAGGCAGATCAAACTGCGGCCCACAGCCTAAACCAGCTTGGTGCGAATGGCGGCAAAGGCAGCCACTCTTGGTATCCGGTGTGCCGTGGCTCATTGGATGACGTGCTTGGCGTCATCAGTGTGGCCAGCTTATTGACGCTGGGTGCAGAACATAAAGACCCGATTGCGCGGCATGCACTGCCGGCCACCTTCTTACCAGAAACGCTGAGTGGAATGGAGTTGTTGGAACAATTTAGAGCGCGTTCGGGTCGGATGGTGTTTGTAGTCGATGAATATGGCGTGGTTCAGGGCTTGATGACACCACGCGATTTGCTGGAGGCGATTACCGGTGAGTTGCAGTCCGGCCTACAAGACGAGGCCTGGGCAACACAGCGCGAAGATGGCAGCTGGCTGTTGGATGGATTGATGCCGGTCGGGGAACTTAAAGCCCGGCTACAGATCCGTGAAGTTCCAGAAGAAGAGCGTGGCCGCTATAACACATTGGCCGGCCTGTTGATGTCGGTGGCCGGTAATCTACCGATTACCGGTGCCCGAATTGAATGTGCGGGCTGGATATTCGAGGTGCTGGACTTGGATGGCAAGCGGATCGACAAAGTTTTGGCATGGCGTGAGTCGGTTGGGTCTGGCGCTTAATGGGTGTCCAAAAGTGCCATCCGTAAAAAAAAATTACAAATAATTTTCAAAAGGCAACGTGCATGATTATATAATCGGCTCTTTTGATTAACAAGGACCATCTTCATGAGCACTTACAAAGACCTTCTGCAGCAGCGTGATTCGCTGGAAAAGCAAATCAGCGAAGCCCGTAGCCGCGAATTTTCCGATGCAGTTTCCCGCGCCCGCGCCATTGTGGGCGAGTACGACTTGGCCCCGCAAGATATTTTCCCAGCACTGCGTTTGCGCAATGCGGGTGCCCCAAAGAGCAAGGTTGCCGCTAAATACCGTGACCCAGCCACAGGCTCCACCTGGACTGGCCGTGGCAAAGCTCCACGCTGGATTCAAGACCAAGACCGTGCGCATTTCGAGATCAAATAATTCGGTTCAACAGCTACGGGAACCGGCCCCTGCCAGCGCAAGCTGTATATGGGCTTGTCGACCAAACCAAAAACCCCGCCCATGCGGGGTTTTTTCATGGGCGCCGCAACCATGTGGTTTTGCGCCAATGTCCAGCCTTCGGGATGGGCCTTCGCCACGCACCCCATTGCAGGCCGCTCAGCGGTGGCGCGCAATAATGCCTGGCCCGGCGGAATTGGGGGCAAACGCTTGCCATGCGCAAACGCCCAATCCTGAGAAGATCTGAGAAGATCCGAGAAGAAAAAAGGCTGCTTACTCCTTGCCATAGCCGTTGCCAGCGCCGCCCAAGCAAGCGCTCAAAGGCCCAACATCAGCAACCGTATTGCCCAAATTTTTTATACCCGCCCCTGCCTTGCCCGGTTTGAATGCACCTCGCCCCGGCGACGGCGCAGCGGTAAAACAAAAATTCATACCACCGCCCAGCCCATGGGCAAAGAAATACAAAGACCCGCGAGAAGCTCCATTTCCATGGGGTTTAAATTTTTACATGAATTTACCACCGCGTTTTGACCCGCCGGCGAGGCCCAAATGCCCGGTGCCTGTCCATCGCTGAGGGGCAAGCACTTGGCAGCGGTTTGATTGAACCTAGAAACCGCAGTTGGATGCATACGAGGGTGCCGTGATCGGCGTGTCAGGCAAGGCGCGAGGACGCAGCGCACT
>JAYVXE010000393.1:0-3718 GCA_043785395.1 Burkholderiaceae bacterium
CATGCGGGTCGGGGCCTTGCCGCGCTACCCGCACAACGCCCTTGGCTACAACCTGACGTGGAGCACCGAGGGCTTGATCAACGAGTACTGCAATCCCTGCCAGGCCTTGGTGGACGGCGTACCGCGCGAGCTGGCGGCGCTGGAGGGGCTGGAGACGTTCTCGCTGGACGGCACGGTCTATGAGGCTTTCAACACGTCGGGGGGCTTGGGCACTTTGAGCGAAACCCTGGGCGGGCGGGCACGCAATGTTGACTACAAGTCGATCCGCTACCCCGGCCACTGCGCAACCATGAAGCTGCTGCTGAACGACTTGCGTCTGCGGGATCGGCGCGACTTGCTGGCCGAGATTTTGGAGTCGTCCATTGCGGCGACCGAGCAGGATGTGGTGGTGGTTTTTGTCAGTGCCTCGGGCTACCGTGGCTCGCGCCTGATGCAAGAGTCGTATGCCGTGCGCATCATGGGCCAGCCGGTGGGGGGCCATGCGCTGAGTGCGATCCAGCTCAGCACGGCGGCCGGTATCTGTACTGCACTTGATTTGGTGGCGCAACAGGACTTGCCGCAGGCCGGCTTTATTGGGCAGGAAAGTATTGCGCTGAAGGCGTTCTTGGCCAACCGTTTTGGCCAGGTTTACGCGCAGACCGCAGCGCCAGCATCGATGCTGGCTTAACGTGAACCACCCCCGAAGCGCCTGCGGCGCCCGCCCTCAAGGGGGCGCACCCGGTGGACTGGCAGAGCAGATCCACGGGTGCACTGGGGGCTGCGCGCTCGTCTCGCGGCGCGGTTTCATCGCGCGGTGGTGCTTGGCCCATGCATGACAGTTAGCACGGTTGCGGGACGGGTTGAATTCGGGTATTCCAGGGTAAAAGTGCGGCTGTATGCCGCAGTTCGGGGGTTGCACGGCAGTATGATGCGGCTTGTTTTTGTCTTCAAAGCCGGCCCGATGGGGCCGGTTTTTGACTTTGGGCGCGTGCGCAGTCTGCTAAAGTCGCCGCCCTGTGTTTGCGGCCCAGTTCGGGCGTCGATGCTTTGCCCATTCCACCCACCCAAGGATTCCACCATGTTCAGACCCCTGATTTCTGTTGCCGCGCTGGCCACCAGTCTGCTTGCCATGCCGGCTTTTGCGGGTAAGACGCTGGATGATGTCAAGAAAAAAGGCGTTATCGCCTGCGGCGTCAACACCTCGGCGGTGGGGTTTTCCAGTGCCGACAGCAAGGGCCAATGGTCGGGCATTGATGTCGATTTTTGCCGTGCCGTCGCGGCTGCGGTGCTCAAGGACGCGACCAAGGTGAAGTTTGTGCCGCTCAATTCGCAGCAGCGCTTTGCCGCCTTGCAGGCCGGTGAGGTGGATTTGTTGGCGCGCAATACCACGTTGACGCTGACCCGTGACGCCTCGCTCGGGCTGACTTTTGTGGGGGTCAATTACTACGACGGGCAGGGCTTCATGCTGCCCAAAAAACTCAAAATCGACTCGGCCACCAAGCTCGGCAACGCCACCTTCTGTGTCCAGGCCGGCACCAGCAGCGAGCGTAACTTGGCCGATTACTACGCGGCCAAAAATGCGCCAGGCGCCAAGGCGCAGGCCTATAAATCGGTGGTGTTTGACACGGCAGAGGCGGTGCAGGCGGCCTTTTTCTCGGGCCGCTGCCAAGTGCTGACCTCGGATATTTCGGACCTGGTGGGCGGACGCTCGCGGGCGGCAAAACCCGACGACTACATGATCCTGCCCGAAGTGATCTCCAAAGAGCCGCTCGGCCCAGCGGTGCGCCGGGGCGACGACGAGTGGGCCAGCATCGTCAAATGGACGCTCTACGCGATGCAAGAAGCCGAGGAGTTGGGCATTGCCAAAACCAATGTGGCCAAACTCAAGACCGACAGTGTGGACCCTACGGTGCAGCGTTTTCTGGGGGTCAGCGAAGACACCGGCAAGCTGCTTGGACTGGACCGTGACTGGACGCTGCGCATCATCAGCCAGGTGGGCAATTACGGTGAAAGCTTTGCCCAGAACATGGGCGAGAAAACCCCGCTCGGCCTGCCACGCGGCGTCAACAAGCCTTGGAACCAAGGTGGCCTGATGTACGCCATGCCGATTCGCTAAAGCCGCATCGCCGCCAGCCCGTGTTTGTGTGTTGACGCGCTGTGCGCCCAGCGATTTGATCGCCCATGTCTAGCCCCACTGCACCAACCCTGATTGGCGACGCCGCCTATCGCCGCCGCACGCGTGCCCGGCGACTGCGCAGCGCGCTGGTGCAGCTCGCCTTCATGCTGGCCTTGCTGGTGCTGCTGGCCTGGTTGGCGGTGAATGTTGCGGGCAACTTGCAGCTGCGGCAAATCCGTGCGGGCTTCCAGTTTTTGCTGGCACCTGCGGGTTTCAATATCGGCGAAAGCCTGCTCCCGTTCAGCCCCGCCGACAACTATGTGCGCGCCTTTGGCGTCGGCTTGCTGAATACGCTGCGGGTTGCCGTGGCCGCCATCATCGGCGCCACCTTTCTCGGCGTGGTGGTTGGTTTGGCGCGCCTGTCGCAGCATCCGCTGGTGCGCAGTGCTGCCGGTTTGTGGGTGCAGTTGTCGCGCAATATCCCATTGCTGATTTTGTTGCTGGCCCTGTACCTGGTGCTGACCGAGCTGTTCCCGGATGTCACCGAGCCTTGGCAGATCGGGCAGGTGCTGTGGTTTTCCAAGCAGGGCTTGCAGGTCTCGGCGCCGCAGCAATTGCCCGCTGCGTTGGGGGGCGGCTTGCTGTTGGTGGTGCTGGCGCTCTTGGTTCAGCGCGGGCTGCGCCAACGCCGGGCCAGCGCGCCGAGTTTGCTGCACACCAGTGTGGCGCTGCTGCTGAGCTTGTTGGCTGGACTGGTGTTGGCCTGGTTGGGCGGTGGTTGGCTAGGGGGCTGGTCGCATCCTGAGCTGGACGGCCTTGCGATCAGTGGTGGTGCGGCCTTGTCGCCTGAGTTCATGGCTCTGTTGGTGGGCTTGTCGTTCTTCACTTCGGGCTCGATTGCCGAGATTGTTCGCGCCGGTGCGCAGGCCGTCCCCCAAGGGCAGTGGCGGGCTGGCCAGGCGCTCGGTTTGACGCGTGGGCAAACCATCAGCGCCATTGTGTTTCCACAGGCGCTGAGGCTGGCGCTACCGCCGCTGGCCAGCCAGTACATGAACTTGATTAAAAATTCGTCGTTGGCGGTGGTGATTGGCTACCCCGACGTGGTCTCGGTTGCCAACACCACGATCAACCAAAACGGCCAGGCACTGGAATGCATCATCTTGATCATGGCGGTCTATCTGGCCATCAACCTGCTGGTCGCGTTTTGGATGAATTTTTTCAATGCCCGTGTCACGCGTGCGTCGCACTAACTGTCATGCACTGGGCAAGCACCCCCAACGATGAAGCCACGCCGCGATACGAGCACACCGCTTCCAGGGCACCCGTGGAGCTGGCTTTGCCAGGCCACTGGGTGCGCCCCCTTGAGGGAGGAGCGCCGCAGGCGCTTCGGGGGTGGGCCACGTTCACCGCGCTGCGAGACGCGCGCGCCGCCCCCAGTGCACCCGTGGAGCTGGCTCTGCCAGGCCACCAGGTGCGCCCCCTTGAGGGGGTAGCGCCGCAGGCGCTACGGGGGTGGGCCAAGTTCACCACGCCGCGATACGAGCACACCGCTTCCAGGGCACCCGTGGAGCTGGCTTTGCCAGGCCACTGGGTGCGCCCCCTTGAGGGGGGAGCGCCGCAGGC
>JAYVXE010000394.1:0-3694 GCA_043785395.1 Burkholderiaceae bacterium
GACGCCCGCCAACTGTTCGAGCAGCGCACGGACATTGCCGGCGTCACCTTTTTCGTAGCCAAACTGCATGCCGTACAAGGCCGTTTGCACACCCGGCAGTCCGCCAAAGGCGTCGACACACAGCCCCGCGTCATCGGCCAGCGCCGGCAGGCCGCTGTGCTGCGCAGCGTGGCGGGCTTTGGCCAGCGCATTTTCGACAAAGGTGTGGAAGGGCTCTTCGGCCTCGGCAATGCCGAGCGCGGTTTGCGCCACCAGTGCAAAGCCCAGGGGCGCGAACATGGCTTGCAGCTCGGCCAGCTTGCCGGGATTGTGCGAAGCAAGTACTAATTTCATGGATTAATCATGCTTTTGGCATGTGTTTATTGGTTTTATTGCTATTATTTTTGATTCTGCAAAAGCATGAGTTCGGCAATGCCCTGTTCGGCCAGCGCGAGCAAGGCGTCCATTTCCTTGCGGCTGAAGGCCACGCCCTCGGCAGTGCCCTGGACTTCGATGAAATGGCCGGCCCCGTTCATCACCACGTTCATGTCGGTATCGCAGGCGGCGTCTTCGGTGTACTCCAGGTCAAGCCGGGGCTGGCCTTGGACGATGCCGACCGAGACGGCGGCGACCTGGCCCGTGATCGGCGTTTGGCCCAGTTTGCCGCTTGCCAGCAGGCTGTTGACAGCATCTTGCGCCGCCACAAACGCACCGGTGATGGCGGCCGTGCGGGTTCCGCCATCGGCTTGCAAGACGTCGCAGTCAAGGTGGATGGTGCGCTCACCGAGCAGCTTGAGGTCGAACACGGCACGCAGTGAGCGACCAATCAGGCGCTGGATTTCCTGCGTGCGCCCACTTTGCTTACCGCGTGCGGCTTCGCGCTCATTGCGGCTGTGGGTGGCGCGCGGCAGCATGCCGTACTCCGCCGTGACCCAGCCCTCGCCACTGCCGCGTTTATGGCCAGGAACCTTGTCTTCGACCGAGGCGGTACACAGCACCTTGGTGTGGCCAAACTCGATCAGCACCGAGCCTTCGGCGTGCATGGTGTAGTTGCGGGTGATGCGCACGGGGCGCAGCTGGTGGGCGGCGCGTTGGCCGCTGCGGGTGAATTCAGGCATGGGGGGGAGAGAGAAAAAAAAGAGGGGTGAAAAATGGTGGAATGGAATCGGAAAAATGAGGCCGCTAAGCCTTGGTATGTCTAAACCGCTTGAACCACAACGGCGCTCGCGCCGCTGGGCGTCACTGCCGTTTGGCCGCCGAGCGCCGAATGGCTTCGTTGATCTCGACAATCGAGCGCTCGATGGCCGCATCGTCGAGTTCGACGTCCATCGCATTGAGCATCGAGCATTGGATGGTGGAGGCGAAGACGCCGTCACTGATGCTGTCGGTCGATATGCCACGGGTTGCCTCGAACAGGTCGGGGGTTTCCCACTCAAGAGCCACCGCCGTCACATTGTCACTGTGCTCACCGGCCTTTTGCAGTGCGCCTTCAACCAGGGCCGGCACCGCATCGGCTACGCTGTGCTGGCCCAGCTGCTGGGTAATCTCTGCATCGCTGAGGCTGCCCCACAGTCCGTCGGAGCAGAGCAAAATTTTGTCGCCCTGTTGCAGCAGCATCGGCCCGGCGATTTCAAACACCGGTCGCGTCGGCGAGCCCAAGCAGGTGAACAACACATTGCGGTTGGCGCGTGCGCTGCCGGGCGCCTGCAGATCACGCCGCTCCACAAAAGAGTGGTCACGGGTGCGGCTCAGCAACTGGCCATCGCGAACCCAGTACAAGCGCGAATCACCGCAGTGGATCCACGTCGCGCTATTGCCCTGCAAGACCGCGGCCACCAGCGTCGTGCGCGGCGAGTCGGCCATGCCTTTTTCATGCGCGTAACGGAGGATTTTTTGGTGTGCCGCAAGCAAGCTGCAGGCCAAAAAGTCGGGCGCACTTTGAAGTGCCGGCTGCGCCTGGAGCTGGAACAAAGCGGACAGGGTTTGCAACGCCAACTGGGCGGCGACCTCGCCTTGCGGGTGCCCACCCATGCCGTCAGCCAGCAAAAACAAGCCCGACTCACGGGTGTAGCAGTAGCCCATGCGGTCTTCGTTGCGCACGCGGCCACCGCGCCGACTGGCCTGAAAAACAGAGAATTTCATCAGGGCTTGCTCTCTGCAACCTGCTGCACGCTCTTCTTGGCGTCCGCGACCAGGGTGCCGATTTGCAAGCGAACCCGCTCCGCCATCGACAGCTGGGTGTAGCGCAGCGCGTCCGCGCAGCTAAGCTCTTTTTGCAAGGCAAACACCGACTGTGGCCGCGACAAGGGGTCAAGCGCCATGCACCACTGCACCACTTCGATCAGGTTGTCCGAGTAGATCCCGCGCAAACGAGACAGCGCCAGCTCCAGCCGGTCTTTCTCCAGCCGGCGTGGCACATCATTGGGCGGATAGCCCTGCATCGAGGCATACAAGCAAGCACCAATGGCGTAAATATCGGTCCACGGCCCCAAGGAGACATCACGCTGGTACATCTCCGGGGCCGCAAAACCGGGGGTGTACATCGGGCGGATGAAATGCCCCTCCTTGGACAAGACTTCGCGCGCAGCACCAAAGTCGATCAGCACCGCCTTGTTGTCATTGGTGATAAAAATATTGCCCGGCTTGATGTCCAGGTGCAGCATTTTGTGCTGGTGCACGATGCGCAAGCCGCGCAATACCTCGTCGAACAAAGAACGGATGGTCGCTTCGCGAAAGACTGTTTTTTGCTTTAACTCGCGTGCAGTCATGATGAAATCCTGCAGCGTTGCGCCGTCCAGGTAGTTCATCACCATGTAGACGGTTTCGTTTTCACGAAAAAAATTAAGCACGCTGACCACCGAAGGGTGCGAGATTTGCGCCAGCGAACGCCCTTCCTCAAAAAAGCTCTTGAGCCCAAGCCGGTACAAAGGCAGCTTGTCCAGTGCCACAGCGGGCAGCAACGCGCCCGGTGCCCGGCTCGCCAGCGTCACCGGCAAATACTCTTTGATGGCAACCTGCTGGCCCTCCATGTCAAGCGCCAAATACACCACACCAAAACCGCCGGCCGACAAGCGGCGCACCACACGGTAGGCGCCAATCGCCGTGCCGGGAGCTAGGGGAGCGGGTTTGATTTGGGGCATAAACACAGTTGACGCGACAGCGGTGGCGCGAACTCCCCCGACTCCGGCCTTGCGTACAGCACACCTTGTGCACAGAGCGAGCGCGATGAAACTGAAAAGTGGGGCGGAGTGGGGCGGAGTGAGGGAAGTGGGGGTGGGGTGGGGGGGGTGAAGGAAATGGCGTCGTCGTACCAGTGCAAAACCCAGTTATTCTCAAGGCCCTCGCAACACCCCATCTACCGAATGCCAGTTTACAGCATGACCGGGTACGCCAGCGCGCAGCAAAGTGCGCCCGCAGCCCACATTGACAACGAGCCGCCCAGCCGCTCAGCGAGCCGCCTGGGCTTGGAAATCCGCTCGGTCAACAGCCGCTTTTTAGACCTCTCATTTCGTCTACCCGACGAATTGCGCCAGTTCGAGCCCGCCCTGCGCGAGCTGCTGATGGCGCAACTCAAGCGCGGCAAAGTCGAGTTGCGGCTCAGCCTGGATGGGCATAACAGCAACGGGCCCGAACTCTCGGCGCCGTTGCTGCAACGCCTCAACTCGGTGCAAGACATGGTTCGCGCCTGGTTGCCCGCCGCCGCACCACTGAGCGT
>JAYVXE010000395.1:0-11806 GCA_043785395.1 Burkholderiaceae bacterium
GCAAACCGAGCAAAAGCAAAGGCAAAGCGGGCTCACCGTGACGCTGAGCAACGCTGTCATTGATGCTGTGCAAAGCGCACAAAAAGTAGGCCAGGCCATCGGCAACACAGGAGACGCCCGCATGCAAGCGCTGGGCGCGGCCAGCATCGCGCTGAGCGCACGCAACACCATTAACAGCCTGAATAGCCTGAATAACGTGACCAATGGCACGGGTGAACTCGCCGCCACCCAAGCCTCGGCCATCAACGTGAGCATCAGCGTGGGCGGCAGCAAAAGCAAAAGCCAAAGCAATAGCAGCGAGGCCAGCAACACCGGGCAAGTTCATGGGCTTGGAGGTCTGTCCGTTACACTGAAATCCGGTTCACTTTGTCGTTGAATCTGGGTCTTAAAAGGAGTGTTGCATGGCCAAGTCCCTGCGTTTGTCGGAGAAATGGTTTCGCCGTGGCCTGTGGCTGGTGGCGCTGGTTTTTGCTAGCTTTTTGATCGGGCTGGGTGGCTCCATCGTGGGCGATTTGCCGAAGGTCGAGCGCACACTGTCGCTGGAGGGTTTCATGGATCCGCAGGCGCTGCAACCGCTGCGTGCGCAGGAGGCACAGATCCAGCGTCAACTGAAGGGTATTGACAAGGACGACGAGCGCTTGCAACTGCAGTTGCGCAAGGCCGAACAAGACAGTGCCAATGCGCGTGCGACTTTTGAGAACTGGATCAGCACGCGCCAGGCCACCCAGCGAGGCCAGCAAGACACCGAGCTGGTTGCTCGAACCCAGGCGCTGGACCGGCTCAAAGCACGTGAGCAAGAGGTTCAGGATCAGCTCGACATACAACACCAAGCCGCGCTCGCTGCACGCCAAGCCCAGGAGCGGGTGCAACAAGACGTGCAGCTGCTTGAGCAAGGCGCCCGGGTTGAGCTGCGTGCGGCCCAGCGCAGTGCCGAGCTGCGTGTTTTTGGCTACCGGCTGGCCCTGACTTTGCCGCTGCTTTTGCTTGCGGTTTGGCTGTTTGTCAAGCAGCGCAAAAGCGCTTATTGGCCCTTTGTCTGGGGTTTCATCTTCTTTGCGCTGTTTGCCTTCTTCGTCGAGCTGGTGCCTTACATGCCGAGTTACGGTGGTTACGTGCGCTATGTCGTGGGCATTGCCGTTACGGTGGTGGTTGGGCGTTATGCCGTAGTGGCACTGAACCGTTATTTGGCGCAGCAGCAACTGGCCGAGGCGCAGCCCGACCAAGTGCGGCGTGAAGAGATGAGCTACGACACGGCGCTTGCGCGCTTGGCCAAGGGTGTCTGCCCGGGCTGTGAGCGGCCGATGGATGGAAAAACCCCCGGCATGGATTTTTGCCCCCATTGCGGCATTTGCCTGTTCGAGCGCTGCCTCAGCTGTGCCGCCCATAAGAGCGCTTTTGCCAAGTTTTGCCACGCCTGCGGCGTTGGGGCGGCAGCTCTGCGGGGTGCTGGTGGCAGTGCGCCAGCGTCGCTCAAGGGCACTGGCTAGTCGGGTCAGTCCGCCATACTGCACGGGTTTGCAACCACAGGGAGAACACGATGAGCCTGGCCCAACTTGGTACCTGGGAGATGATCAAGGTCCGCATCGAAGCCGAGCGGGTGGCCGTCATCACATTGCACCGGCCGCAGCAACTCAATGCGCTGAACGACCAATTGATGGACGAGCTGGGGGCTGCGCTGAAGGCTTTTGACGCCGATCCGGCGCTGGGCTGCTGCATTCTTTGTGGCAGCGACAAGGCCTTTGCCGCCGGGGCCGATATTGCAGCCATGGCGCAGTACAGCTTTGCCGATGCTTACCGGGGCGACTACATTGGCCGCAACTGGGAGACCATCCGCACCATTCGCAAACCCGTGATCGCCGCCGTCAGCGGCTATGCGCTGGGCGGCGGCTGCGAGCTGGCGATGCTGTGCGACTTCATCATTGCCGCCGACAACGCGCAGTTTGGCCAGCCCGAGATCAAGCTTGGCGTGATGCCAGGCGCTGGCGGTACGCAGCGCCTGCCGCGCGCAGTCGGCAAGGCCAAGGCGATGGACTTGGTGCTGACTGGCCGCATGATGGACGCTGCCGAGGCCGAGCGCGCAGGCCTGGTCAGCCGCGTTGTGCCATTGGCCCAGTTGGCCGAGAGCGCGTTGGCTGCGGCGCTGCAGATTGCCAGTTTTTCGCAAATTGCCGTGATGGCGGCCAAAGAGTCGCTCAACCGTGCGTTCGAGAGCGGCTTGGCCGACGGTGTGGTGTTCGAGCGTCGGTTGTTCCACGCGCTGTTCGCCACCGAAGACCAAAAAGAAGGCATGGATGCGTTCTTGCACAAACGGCCTGCGGTTTTTAAGCACCGCTAACTTAGCCCACCCCCGAAGCGCCTGCGGCGCTTCCCCCTCAAGGGGGCGCACCTGGTGGCCTGGCAGAGCCAGCTCCACGGGTGCACTTGAAGCGGCGCGCTCGTTTTGCGGCGCGGTGAACTTGGCCCACCCCCGAAGCGCCTGCGGCGCTCCCCCCTCAAGGGGGCGCACCTGGTGGCCTGGCAGAGCCAGCTCCACGGGTGCACTGGGGGCGGCGCGGTTTCATCGCTCGGTGGCGGCCAATCGGTCGCAGCTGTGTATTTTTGATGGGAATTGCGCAAACATGCCGGGCCTGGGCCTGGTTCCACCAGGTTCCCGCCAATGTTTTTGGCCCGGTGGCCTCCCACGTGCTACATCTACCTGGTGCTATAATTTCGGGCTGTCGGTGGTATAGCTCAGTTGGTTAGAGCGCAGCATTCATAATGCTGATGTCGGTGGTTCAAATCCACCTACCACCACCAAAATTCATGCCAAGGCCGTTTGCTGCAAACCAGTGAACGGCCTTTTTCATGGGCCTAAGATCCGTGCAGCCGTTTGGCTGCCGGGCGCGGCGCAAGCTGCTGCGCTTTGGCGGCGCCACTTCGGTCTTGTGCGCCGTGGGGGCGTATTTTTTGCCGCATACTCGCACGTTGCACCATGGAGCTGCATCCTCTTGGTAAACACCATGTCCCGCTGTCTTGCTACTTTTGTTGCTATATTTAATATAGCAATATGTTCTTTGTTGTTAAGCGTATCCTTGCTTTTTGGTCAGAATGTTTTGGCCCAGCAAGTACGCAATTTCCCGCCCCAGGCTGTGCGCGGAAGCTTGGTGGTGGTCGCTGCGCCGCAGGTGAGGCTGGATGGCCGGCCCGACCAGCTTTCGCCTGGCGCGCGTATCCGCGATGTGCATAACCACTTTGTCCTGCCCGCCAGCCTGAGCGGGCAAACTTTGGCGGTGCATTACACCCGCGAGAGCCATGGCATGCTGCATGAGCTCTGGCTTTTGACGCCGGCTGAGGCTGCGTTGTCGCGGGCAGATTAAAATAATTATAAAAAACATGCCTTTATGGCTTGAGTTTAAACAATAGTTTGCTATGTTTTTAATAGTAAAAATCGATTTCCATGGTTAAAAAAGTTTTCATCAAAACCTTCGGCTGCCAAATGAACGAGTACGACTCGGACAAGATGGTCGATGTCTTGCACGCGGCCCAGGGCTATGAGGCCACCTCCAATGTGGACGAGGCGGATCTGATTTTGTTCAACACCTGCTCGGTGCGCGAGAAGGCGCAGGAGAAGGTTTTTAGCGATTTGGGGCGGATCAAGCACTTGAAGAAAAAAGGCGTGCAAATTGCCGTGGGCGGCTGTGTTGCAAGCCAGGAGGGCGCGGCCATCATCCAGCGTGCGCCTTATGTCGATGTGGTGTTTGGCCCGCAGACGCTGCACCGCTTGCCTGCGCTGTTGGAGGCCCGCATGCGGCAGGACCGGCCACAGGTGGACATCAGTTTTCCAGAGATCGAAAAGTTTGACCATCTACCGCCAGCCCGGGTCGAGGGCGCATCGGCCTTTGTCTCGATCATGGAGGGTTGCTCTAAATACTGTAGCTATTGTGTGGTGCCCTACACCAGGGGCGAAGAGGTTTCACGGCCTTTTGACGATGTGCTGGTCGAGGTTGCGGGTTTGGCCGACCAGGGCGTGCGCGAGGTCACGCTGCTGGGGCAAAACGTCAACGCCTACCGGGGGGCGATGGGAGGCAGCGCGGAGATCGCCGATTTCGCCTTGCTGCTGGAGTATGTGGCCGATATTCCGGGGATTGAGCGCATCCGCTACACCACCAGCCATCCCAATGAGTTCACGCCGCGCCTGATCCAGGCCTATGCCAGCATTCCCCAGCTGGTGAGCCATTTGCATTTGCCGGTGCAGCACGGAAGCGACCGGATTTTGATGGCCATGAAGCGCGGCTACACCGCCATGGAGTACAAAAGTACGGTGCGTAAGCTGCGCGCCATTCGGCCCCAGTTGGCGCTGAGCAGCGATTTCATTGTGGGTTTTCCCGGCGAGACCGAAGAGGATTTTGGCAAGATGATGGCGCTGATCGAGGCGCTGGATTTTGACAATAGCTTTAGCTTTATCTTCAGCCCGCGTCCTGGCACGCCGGCGGCCAATTTGCCCGATGAGACGCCACACGCGCTCAAGCTGCAGCGCTTGCAGCAGTTGCAAGCGGTGATCGATGGCAATACGCGGCGCATCGGCAACAGCTTGGTGGGCACGGTGCAGAGTATTTTGGTAGAGGGCGCGTCGCGCAAGTCCAGCGCTGCGGCGCCTGAACTCATGGGCCGAACCGAGTGCAACCGGGTTATCAATTTCAGCGCCAGTCCGGCGGCACTGCGCCTGGTTGGGCAGATGGCGCAGGTGCGTGTGACCGAGGCCTTGGGCTATTCGCTGCGCGGTGACGTTGTGCTGCGCGAGCTGGCCCCGCTAGGCCAGTCCAGCCCGCCAAGCTCGCCAAATCCACAAAATCCGCAAAATCCACCTGTTGCGTCCAGCCACGCATGAACCGAGGTCGGCCCGGCGCGTTCCAGCTGCTGCTGCTGCTGGCCTTTTTGCTGATTGCCTTGTTGCTCGGCGGTATTGCGCTGCGTACCGTGTTCACCTTTGACCGTTTGATGGCGCAAAGCAGTGGCTTTACCCAGCGCGCCTTGCAGCTCAGTGCGGCCGCGCAAACCCTGGCCGAGCGCAACTCTGATCTGGAGCGCGCCGCGCGCCAGTCGCTGGTGCTGGGCGACCATTTGCTGCGCAAGCGCTTTGACGACCACGCCAAAGATGCGCGCCAAGTGCTGCAAGTGTTGGAGCCGAATGACATCACGCCGGCCTTGGCGCGCCAATGGCGCAAGCAATTGGCGCATATCACCGCGCTGCTGGACGGCCCGGGCAGCAGCGCGCTGGAGCGGGAACGGCTGGTGGCGCAAGAGTTTCAAGTCCTTGATGCTATCAATATTGAGGTTGCCCAGGGTGTGCAGCGCAGCATTGCGGCGCGGCGCCAGGCGCTGCAAGCGCAGCTCGACACCAGCCGCCTGCGCGCAACCCGGCTGGTGCTGGCGGCGCTGGCGCTGGCGTTGCTGCTGGCGCTGGCGTTTGGCCTGTGGCTGGGGCGGCCGTTCAAGCGGCTGGAGCGCGCCATCATCGGCCTGGGCGAGAACCGCTTGCACGATCCGATCCAGATCCGTGGCCCGGCCGATGTGCGCCGGGTTGGCCAGCGGCTGGAGTGGTTGCGCCTGCGGCTGACGGAGTTGGATGCCGACAAGGCGCGTTTTCTGCGCCATATCTCGCACGAATTGAAGACGCCGTTGGCTGCGCTGCGCGAGGGGGTTGCGCTGCTGCAAGACGGCGTGGTCGGCACACTGAGCCCGAACCAGCGCGAAGTCAGCGGCATCTTGCAGCACAACACGGTGTTGCTGCAAAGCCAAATCGAGGCTTTGCTGCGCTTTAATGCGGCGGCGTTTGAGGCGCGTGAATTAAAGCGCCAGCGCACCGAGCTGCGCCAGCTGCTAGAAGCCCAGGTCGAGGCCCAGCGTTTGCAATGGCAGGCGCGCGGTCTGTGTCTGCTGGTCGAGGGCGGCCCGCTGACGCTGCCGGTGGACGCCGACAAGCTGGCGACTGCGGTGGCCAATTTACTGTCCAACGCCATTCGTTTTTCGCCCGTCAACGGCCGCATCCGGCTGCAGTTGTCGCAGCTCGGCGATGCCGTTCAAATCACGCTCCAAGACCAGGGGCCGGGCGTGGCCGAGCCTGACCGCACGCGCATTTTTGAGCCGTTTTACCGTGGCCAGATACAGCCGCAGCAACCCGCCAACGCTGTGCGCGGCAGTGGTGTTGGCCTGTCGATCGTGCATGAGTATGTTGCCGCCCACGGTGGCCAGATCCGCTTGCTGCCGCCAACAGTCGACTACCCCGGCGCCCATTTTCAAATTGAACTTCCCTATGCGATTTAACTGCAGATCCCTGTGGGTTCTGACGCCGCTGCTGTTGCTCGGCTGCCAGCTCAACCCGGTCGCCCCGCAGCGGGCCTTGGCGCCTGTGGCGATGGGCTCTGACGGCGTGGCCCAGGCCGGCGTGCGTACCGAGTCGGTGCACACGCCGTATGACGCCAACACCAGCGCACAGGCTCTGGCCTGGGCTGCGCAGATGCTGGCGCAGCCCGCGCCGGTGCTGCAAGCCGAGGTGAAGCGCTTGGCGGCGCTGCCCGAGTCCCTGCGCCGCCCTTTGCAGACCTTGCAATTGGCGCTGTTGCTCGGCCCCAACCCCTTGCACGCCGAGCCGCCGATAGAGGCGGCGACGCCGTCAACGCAAGCCCAGGCGCTGCTGCAAAGCCTGCTGCTCGACCCCTCCGAGGCGGCCCGCTCCCAGCATCCATTGGCCCGACTGTTATTGCACCGCTGGACGGAACAAAAACGGCTGGAAGACCTGCTGGAGCGGCAAAACCAGCTGCTGCGTGAGCAGCAACGCCGGATCGATCAGCTCAATGACCGCCTGGAGGCGATGCGTGCGATTGAGCGCAGCCTGACCAGCCGCCCGAGCAGTGCGCCCCATACCGCGTCCAGCCCCGCGCCGCGCCACACCAAGCCATGAGCCTGACCGAGCGCTACGCCGCCAGCTTGTTGCTGGTCGATGACGACCCGGACATGCTGCGCCTGTTGTCGATGCGTCTGAGCGCGGCCGGCTACCGGGTGATCGCGGTGAGCTCGGCCGAGTCCGCCCTCAATCAGCTGGAGCTGGAGCGGCCGTCGCTGGTGCTGAGCGATGTGCGCCTGCCGGGCAAAGACGGGCTGGCGCTGTTTGACAGCGTGCGGGCGCGCCACCCCTCGTTGCCGGTGATTTTGTTGACCGCCCACGGCACCATTCCCGACGCGGTCGAGGCCACGGCGCGCGGTGTTTTTGGCTACCTGACCAAGCCCTTCGATGGCCAGGCGTTGCTGGAGAAAATTGCCCAGGCATTGGCGCTGAGTGCGCCCGCACCGGTGCCAACGCAACGCGGCGACGCCAGCTGGCGCAGCGAAATCGTCAGCCGTTCGGCGCGCATGGAAGAGCTGCTGGCCGAGGCCCAGATGCTGGCCCAGTCGGACGCCAGCGTGCTGTTGCGCGGCGACAGCGGCACGGGCAAAGAGCTGTTGGCGCGCGCCATCCACCGCGCCAGCGCGCGTGCCAAAAAACCGTTTGTGGCGGTCAACTGCGGCGCGATTCCCGAGGCCTTGCTGGAGTCCGAGCTGTTTGGCCACATGAAAGGCGCTTTCACCGATGCCAGCAGCAACCACAAAGGACTGTTCCAAGCCGCCGACGGCGGCAGTTTGCTGCTCGACGAGATCGGCGACATGCCGCCAGCCCTGCAAGTCAAGCTGTTGCGCGTATTGCAAGAACGGGCGGTGCGACCGCTCGGTGCCAGCCAGTCGATTGCTGTCGATGTGCGCATCATCTCGGCCACCCACCGCGATTTGGAGGCGGCGCTGGCGGCGGGCCAGTTCCGCGAAGACCTGTACTACCGGCTCAACGTTGTCACTCTGACGCTGCCAGCGCTGGGCGAGCGGCGGGAAGATATTGCGCTGCTGGCCAACCACTTTTTGGGGCGGCTGGCGGCCAAGTACACGCGCCGCTTGTCGGGCTTTGCGCCCGAGGCGCTGAAAGCCTTGACCAGCGCCGCTTGGCCCGGCAATGTGCGCCAGCTCTACAACGTGGTCGAACAGGTCTGTGCGCTCTCGACGACACCGCTAATCCCCTTGGCGTTGGTGCAGCGCGCGCTGCGCACGCCGTCGATCGAGGTGCTGAACTATGCCGACGCCAAGCAAAAATTTGAGCGCGAATACCTGGTTGGCCTGCTCAAATTGAGCGATGGCAACGTTGCCGATGCCGCCCGCCTGGCCGACCGCAACCGCACCGAGTTCTACCGCTTGCTGCAAAAACACGCCTTGACGCCGGGGCTGTTCAAAGCCGATGCGCCCCCTGGCGGCAATGAGCTGTCGCCCTGAGGCGACAGGGGCAAAGCCTTGCTTGCCAAGGGATTTCCCTTGAACGCAGGATGCCGTGTCGCCGGAAGGCGACAAAAACCAAGCTTTGTCCGTGCTGCGGGCTTTGGATTGTGTTTTTGTATTTTTAAAAAATTCTAAGCTGTTGATTTAAAAAGAATTTTTAAGGATGGCATAAAGTTTGCATTGGATTCGCACTATGTCGTCCATGCACACTCCCCAAGCTCTTTCTTGCACCGCCCCTGCCGTTCTTCGGTCACCGGCGGCCCTGCCACGCAGCCGTGTGCGCGAAGAGCGCCACCCGAACGCCGTTACCGCACCACCGATCAACCGCGGCTCGATGCCGGCGCGACCCTGGCGTGGCTTTTGGAACAGCCTTGGTACCCAGCTTTTGCTGGCGCTGGGCGGGCGCGCCAGCACCAGCGCCAGCCCCAAGCCAGCGGCACCCGAACCCGCCGCTTGGCACAAGGTTGCTGGCCGTCGCCGCAGCGCCTTCTTGCTGATTGCGCTGCTCAGTACCGCCATCGCCACGGCCTTGTTCGCCAGCGTGCAGCCGCACTACGACAACGCCTGGCTGCAATACGGCCAGCTCGGCCTTTTTGCACTGCTGTCGGCCTGGGTTGTGACCGGCTTTAGCACCGCCTTGATGGGTTTTTATGTGTGCCTGCGCGGCGACAGCCAGGCCATCTCGGCGCACCAGGTACAGGGCCATGCCATGCCGGGCGAGGGCCGCTGCGCCATCATCATGCCGATCTGCCATGAAGATGTGGCCAGCGTCTTTGCCGGGCTGCGGGCTACCTGCGAATCGCTGGCAGCGACCGGCCAGGCACGCTACTTCGATGTCTTCGTGCTGTCCGACAGCAGCGACCCTGGCACCGCCGCCGCTGAACGTGCGGCCTGGGCGGCGTTGCGCGCCGAGCTGGCCGAGGCGGCAAACGGTACGTCGGCAACACAGTCGCCGCCCGAGGTTTACTACCGGCTGCGCCAGCGCCGCAGCAACCGCAAGGCCGGCAACGTTGCCGATTTTTGCCGCCGCTGGGGCCGCGACTACCGCTACATGGTGGTGCTGGACGCCGACAGCGTGATGAGTGGCGACTGCCTGACCACGATGGTCAAGCTGATGGAGGCCCACCCCCGGGCTGGCATCCTGCAAACCGCCACCCAGGCCATTGGCCACAACACCTTGCATGCCCGCGCCCAGCAGTTTGCGTCCCGCATGACCGGGCGACTGTTCACGCTCGGCATGCAGTACTGGCAACTGGGCGAGTCCCACTACTGGGGCCACAACGCCATCATCCGGATGCAAGCCTTTATGGCGCACTGCGCGCTGGCGCCGATCAAGGGCACGGGCGGCATGGCCGGCGGCATCATGTCGCACGACTTTGTTGAAGCCGCCTTGATGCGCCGTGCCGGTTTTGAGGTGTGGCTGGTGTCCGATTTGGTCGGCAGCTACGAACAACAACCGCCCGACCTCTTGAGCGAACTGCAACGCGACCGCCGCTGGTGCCAGGGCAACCTGCAAAACAGCCGCCTGATGGCCGAGCCCGGCCTCAGCCGCGTGCACCGCGCCATGTTTGTGACGGGGGCCATGTCCTATTTGTCGGCGCCGCTGTGGCTGGCCTTCATGGCGCTGGGCACGGCGCTGTGGCTGTCCGGCCAAAGCGTGTTGTCCCATGGCTGGCAGGCGCTGCCCGCCGAGCTGATTGGCCTGTGGGCCTGGACACTGAGCATGCTGTTTTTGCCGCGCATCCTGGGCATCGTCGCCGTGCTGGTCAAGCGCGAGCAAGGTCGGTACGGCGGCACCCTGGGCCTGGTTAAAAGCTCCGTGTTGGAGAGCTGCCTGGCGCTGTTGCAGTCGCCGGTGCGCATGCTGGCCCACTCGCTGTTTGTGCTGGTCGCCGTGACCGGCATCAAGCTCGAATGGAAGTCGCCCCCGCGCGAAGCCAGCGCTTTGTCATGGCGCCACGCGGCCCGCAGTCTGGCGCCCATGGGTGCCGTCATCGCCCTGCTGGCCTTGGGCATCATGGCCATCGACGCCCATGCGCTGGTCTGGCTCATTCCCGTCGGCCTGCCCCTGTTGCTGGCCATTCCCATGGCCGTGCTGACCAGCCACATCGGCCTGGGCACATTCATGCGCCAACAGGGCTTTTTGCTGATTCCCGAAGAGCGCTGGTCGCCCAAGGTGCTGCGCCGGGCCTGGCTGCATGCACACCGCTTGGCAGCGGCGTAATCCACACGCTGAACGCACTGCGCCGGGTTGAGCAAAAACGAAAAGGCCGACAGCGATGTCGGCCTTTTGCGTTGAGAGGATGGCAAGACCGGCTGCCGTCAATTTATTAAAATTGATAGCTAACAAATGATGTACATAATGCGTTTAGTGCATAAAATATGTAATATTTAATTTTCTGCCTGAAGTGGACTTAGCGCCTCTTCGCAACCGCTTCAGAGGTAGAAGCTGTCGTTTGTTGTTAACGTGGCCCACCCCCGAAGCGCCTGCGGCGCTCGCCCCCTTAAGGGGGCGCACCCGGTGGCCTGGCAGGGCCAGATCCACGGGTGCACTGGAAGCGGCGCGCTCGTCTCGCGGCGCGGTTTCATCGTTCGGTGGTGCTTGGCCCATGCATGACAGTTGGCGTGTAGACAAAGATGGCAAAAGAGAACAAACTGGTCAAATGACTAGTTTGTTGGAGGTTGTTATGTATGCATGGCCAGTTCAGGATGCGAAAGCACGGTTTAGCGAGTTCTTGGATGCCTGTCTCGTGAAGGGGCCACAGATGGTGACCCGGCGAGGTGTTGAGGCGGCTGTGTTGGTGCCCGTGCAAGAGTGGCGGCGCTTGCAGTCTGCGGCGCGGCCTACCCTAAAGCAACTCCTGTTGTCGGACCAAGCCCGTGCTGAGCTCAGCGTGCCAGCCCGTGGGCGTGCAAAGCGCCGCAATGCGGAGCCGATGCTGTGACGGGCCTGTACTTGCTTGACACGAACGTGGTCTGCGAGCTGCGCAAGCCGCGCCCCCATGGCGGCGTGGTGGCGTGGCTGGAGTCGATGGATGAAGCCCAGCTGTACCTGTCGGCGGTCACGCTGGGCGAAATACAAGCTGGCGTTGAATTGACCCGAGAGCAAGACCCCGGCAAAGCCGACGAAATCGAGGCCTGGCTGGAGCTGGTGGCCGGGGCCTATAACGTCTTGCCGATGGATGCGCCCACGTTCAGGGTCTGGGCGCGGCTGATGCACCGAAAGTCCGAAACGCTGTATGAAGACGCCATGATCGCCGCCACAGCGAAAGTGCATGGGCTGACCGTGACCACGCGCAATGTGGCGAATTTTCATGCGCTTGGGCTAGAGATTTTTAATCCATTTGCACCGGTGTAGGCTTGTTTGCGCTAGCAGCCTGTCGGACTTGGGGCGTCGAGCAGCGAAAATCGGCCCCAGCGAGGACAGTTTTTGCCGGATTTGCAGGCTCATAGCCCGGCTATGGGCCAAAAA
>JAYVXE010000396.1:0-3683 GCA_043785395.1 Burkholderiaceae bacterium
GCAGGTCTGGCGGGAGATCGACACGGCCTCCCTGTGAGACCCCGCCAAGGGCAAGCATGTAGCAACACTTTCCGGCGGCCAGAGCGCCGAGCGCCGAGCACCGAACTCCGGGCGCCAAACTCCAGCCCTGCCCTGCCCTCTTACAAGCTGCGCCGCATCTCAATGTGCGCAATCCCGACCTCGTCAAACGGCAGGCCTTGTGGGCGAAAACCCTGGCGCTCATAAAAGCTCTGTGCGCTGCACTGGGCGTGCAGCAACAGCTCGCGCTCGCCCAGGGCGCGGGCGGCGTCTGTCAATGTCTCTAGGATGCGGCTGCCGATTTGCTGGCCGCGCAGCGCCCGCTCGACCGCCATGCGCCCGATCCGGGCCACGCCCGAGCCGTCGCGCAGCAAGCGCCCGGTCGCCAGCGCCTGGCCCAGGCGGTTAAAGGCCACTGCATGCAGGGCCGTGGCGTCGGCGGCGTCCCACTCCTGTTCTTGCGGCACGCCTTGCTCTTGCACAAAGACGTGGCTGCGCACGGCGCTGGCCGCGACCCCCAGCGTGGCCCAGTCGCCACAGCGAAGCTCCAGCATCGCCTCGCCCGCCTCAAAGCCGAGCAGGGTTGCGCGCAGGGCTGGCGGCACCGGGCGCGCGGTCTGCGTTGCCGGGTCGGCGAACACGTAGACCAGCGTGGCGCTGGTGAGCCGGGTCTCGGCGCGAAAAATAGCCGCCTCAAAACCGATCGATGACACTCCCACGCGGGTGCAGCGCAGGCCAATCGCCAAGTCATCGTCACAGTGCGCCGAGGCATGGAATTCCAGGCTTGACTGCCTCAGGTACAGCTCGCCGCCAAGCTCCCGGCAGGCCTGTTCATACGGCAGCGCCAGCGCCCGCCAGTAGTCGATGATGGCGCAGTCCAGGTACATCAGGTAATGCGGATTGAAGACAATCTTTTGCATGTCCACCTCGGCCCAGCGCACGCGCAGGCGGTGGGTAAAGCGAAAGGATTTCATGGGACAAAGACTCCAGGTAAAGGGTGCGGCGCAAGGTGCGGCGCAACGTCAGCCAGCCACAGCAACGGGCCTCAAACCCGCTTCTGCCCCAGTTTGGCAAACGCCGACGCCATCGCGCCAGCCGGTGCCTCTTGCGCGGGTCGCCCGCTGGCGCGTGCACTCGGTTGGCCGCGTCCGGCCGCCTCAAAGCGGTTGTCGCGCGGGCCGTCCCGGCGCGGCGGCGCGGCGTCCAGCTTGAGCGTCAGGCTGATGCGTTTGCGCGCCACATCCACCTCCAGCACCTTGACTTTGACGATCTCGCCGGTCTTGACCACTTCGCGTGCGTCGGTGGTGAACTTGTGGCTGAGTTGGCTGACGTGCACCAGTCCGTCTTGGTGCACGCCCAGGTCAATGAAGGCACCGAAGGCGGCGACGTTGCTGACCGTGCCTTCCAAAATCATGCCTTCGACAAGGTCTTTGATGTCTTCCACGCCCTCGTTAAAGCGTGCCACCTGGAAGTCGGGGCGCGGGTCGCGGCCTGGTTTCTCAAGCTCGCCCAGGATGTCTTGGACCGTGATGACGCCAAAGCGCTCGTTCGCAAACAGCGCTGGTTGCAGACTTTTGAGCATCTCGGCGCGCCCCATCAGGTTGGCAATCGGTTGCGCCGTGTGGGCCATGATTTTCTCCACCACGGCGTAGGTCTCGGGGTGTACGCCGGTCATGTCGAGCGGGTTGTCGCCGCCTCGGATGCGCAAAAATCCCGCGCTTTGCTCGAAGGTCTTGGCGCCTAGGCCGCTTACCTCCAGCAACTGGCGCCGGTTGGTGAAGGCCCCGTTGGCCTCACGCCAACGCACCACCGCCTTGGCCACGTTGCTCGACAGGCCCGAGACCCGGCTCAGCAGCGGCACGCTGGCGGTGTTGAGGTCTACGCCGACGGCGTTCACGCAGTCTTCGACCACGGTCTCCAGGCTGCGCGCCAGCTCGGTTTGGCTCACGTCGTGCTGGTACTGGCCAACGCCAATCGACTTCGGATCGATCTTGACCAGCTCGGCCAGCGGGTCTTGCAGCCGCCGCGCAATGCTGGCCGCGCCGCGCAGGCTGACGTCAACATCGGGCATTTCTTGCGAGGCAAACTCGCTGGCCGAATAGACCGAGGCACCGGCCTCGCTGACCACCACTTTGTCGATCGGCTGTGCCAGCGGTGCACCGGGCTGGCGCAGCCCGGCCAGCCGCTTGATCAGGTCGGAGGCGAGTTTGTCGGTCTCGCGGCTGGCCGTGCCGTTGCCAATGGCGATCAGACTGACGCTGTGCTTGAGGCACAGCGCACTGAGCGTGTGCAAGGCGCCGTCCCAGTCGCGGCGCGGCTCGTGGGGGAATACGGTGGCGGTCTCCAGCAGCTTGCCGGTGGCGTCCACCAGCGCCACCTTGACGCCCGTGCGGATGCCGGGGTCCAGCCCCAGCACCACGCGCGGGCCCGCCGGTGCCCCCAGCAGCAGGTCGCGCAGGTTGTCGGCAAAGACTTTGATGGCGACTTTTTCGGCCTCTTCGCGCAGGCGCGAAAACAAATCGCGCTCGCAGGACAGGCTGAGCTTGACGCGCCAGGTCCAGGCCACGCACTTGCGCAGCACATCATCGGCGGCGCGATCTTGGTGGCTCCAACCCAGATGCAGCGCAATGCGGCCCTCGGCGATCGACGGCTGGCCCGGCTCGGGCTCGACCGGCAGCACCAGCTTGGCCTCCAAAATCTCCAGCGCACGGCCACGAAACACCGCCAGCGCACGGTGCGAAGGCACGCGCCCGATCGGCTCGTCGTAGTCAAAGTAGTCGCGAACCTTGGCCACCTCGGCCTGGTTTTCGTCCTTGCCGGGGAGCAGCTTGCTGCGCAGCAAACCCTCGGACCAAAGCCATTCGCGCAGGCTCTGCACCAACAGCGCATCCTCGGCCCAGCGCTCGGACAAGATGTCGCGCACGCCGTCGAGCACGGCGTGCGCGGTGGAGAAATCGGGGCCGGGCTTGCCGTCGTCCAGCACTTCGGGCGCCCGGGTAAACGCCTGCGCCTCGGCCAAGGGCTCCCGCGTCGGGTCGGCCCACAAGAGATCGGCCAAGGGCTCGATGCCAGCCTCGCGTGCGATCTGGCCCTTGGTGCGGCGTTTTTGCTTGAACGGCAGGTAAATATCTTCCAACTCTTGCTTGGTCGATGCTGCGGCAATCGCCCCCAGCAAGGCCGGCGTCAACTTGCCCTGCTCGTCAATCGCGCGCACGACGGCCGCGCGCCGCGCCTCTAGCTCGCGCAGGTAGGACAAGCGCTCCTCCAAGGCACGCAGCTGGATGTCGTCCAGCCCATTGGTCGCCTCCTTGCGGTAGCGGGCAATAAAGGGCACGGTCGCGCCACCGTCAAGCAAGTCAACAGCAGCCTGCACTTGCAGCGTGCTGATCTTGATTTCCGCAGCCAGTTGCTGGATGATTTTCTGCATGTCTAAAGCCTTGGCAATCACAAAGTGCGCAAGTTTGCCACAGCCTGTGTGCCGCATTGGTGCTCTGATGGATGCTATAAAATACATAGCTAAAAACGCATGTATAACAAGCGCTAGAGGCATTATTGTTATAATATTATGACTTACGCAAAATTGTCCTGGCTAGGCATTTTTTCGCAGACAGTACACCTGGTACGGCAAGAAAAAAGAACGACGCCAGGGCGGTTTTGCGTAAGTC
>JAYVXE010000397.1:0-11774 GCA_043785395.1 Burkholderiaceae bacterium
TGAGCGAGTCGAAGGGCGCGCAAAGGCTTCGCCATAACCCGGCCCGAGCGGCGTTGTAAAGCACGAACTTTTGAAAGGCCCACCATGACATCCACCGACACCAAAACCATCCTGGTTGATCGCGCCTTTGTACCCACAAAATCCGGACGTATCCACATAGCCACGGCCGGTGAGGGCTTTCCGGTGCTGCTGTTGCACCAGACGCCGCGTTCCTGGGACGAATACCGCGACGTGTTGCCCATCCTGGGCCAGTCCTACCGCGCGATTGCCATGGACACGCTGAGTTTTGGCGACTCGCAGCGCTTGCCCATGCGCGAGAACTCCATCGAACGCTGGGCGGTCGGCGCCTACGACCTGCTGGACGCATTGGGCATAAGCCGATTCGCGGTGGTTGGCCACCACACCGGCGCTGTGGTGGCACTGGAAATGGCCGCCAGCCAGCCCGGCCGGGTGGCTGCCTTGGTGTTGTCGGCCTGCCCCTACATAGACGCGCCGCGCCGCGTGGCCCACACCGGCAAACGGGTCATAGACGACGTGGAGCACACCAACAGCGGCGCACACCTGACCGAACTATGGCAGCGCCGCCAGCCCTATTACCCCAAGGGCGACGTCGATCTGCTGGAGCGCTTCATGGTCGATGCCCTGAAGGCCGGCGACATGGCGGTCGGCGGACACAGAGCATGTAATGCCTACGCCATGGAGACACGTTTGCCCCTGATCACCAGCCCGACCCTGGTGATGGCGCCCGTCGATGACCCGCATGTGTACCCCGCCGCCACAGCCGTGGCCAAGGCGATAACGGGCAGCCAGCGGATCGACATCCCGGGCGCCCTGGTGCCGCTGCCGGACCAGATGCCGGAGGTGTTTGCGCGGACGGTGGCGCAATTCCTGGGCGGCATGCAACTCGCGGCCTGACGCGACCGTACTACCGGGCGTGGCGCGAATCACCACAATGGGTATTGGATAACGAACCCATTCAGAAGGCCCAGCTGGCCTGCCCCCACAGGCGAGGCCCACGCTTGCCATCGCTGCGCTGGCCCTCGGTGACCCAGGCCGAAGTCAGCGAAAAGCTCAGCTTGTCGGTACCCCAGCCCAGGCCCACGCCGGCACCGGCAAGGTGCTTGTGGTTGCTGTTGGCACTGCTCCAGGCCTGGTGGTTCACCTGCACCGAGCCCGCGTCGTAGAAAGCCTGGACCTGCCAGCCCGCCGCCGGTTGCCAGCGCAGCGCCGCACTGACCAGCCAGCCCGCATCACCCAGACCCTCGCCCTGGGCAAAGGCGCGCACCCCGCTGCTGCCACCCAGGCCGAACTTCTCCGCGGACGCCAGATTCTTGTCAGCCACCTGCCCGCTCAGGTTCAGCGCCATCGACCAGTTGGCCGGCAAGGCCTGCAGCCGCTGCAGCTGATAGCCCAGTTTGCTGAAGCGCCCGGCGCTTTTCGCGCTGGCCGCGTCCTGCACCTGGCTGGCGGCATCCAGGCGCAGTTGGCCGCTGGTCAGATTCAGCGCCAGGCTGTTGCTGGAGCCGCCCAGCCAGGCATCCTGCCAGTCGCCGTTGAGCCCCAGCACGGCATTGCGCAGCCGCTGCGTGCTGTTGGTGGCGGTACTGCCCACCGTGTCCTTCAGGTTCTTGGCATCCAACTGCAACTGGGCGTACCAGTTGCTCGCCAGACTGCGCTGCAGCGGCTGGCGCAGATACAGGCTGGCAGTGTCGGCTTTGCCACCGGCATCCAGCGCGGCAAAGTCCTTGCCCAAGCGGTAATCGATGTGCGAGAGCGCCACCCCCGCCCGGGTACCGAAGCTGCCCAGCGGTAGCTGGTAGCCCAGCCGCTCATAATGCAAGTGGGTATCGCTGGCCTGCAAACGCAGGCTCAGCTGGTCGCCCCGGTCCAGCGGGTTGTTCCAGTACAGATTGGTGCCGACTCGGTACTCCCCGGTGTAGCTGCTGCCGAAGTTGTCTGCATCCACGCTGCCCTGCAAGGCACTGGTCTTGTTCACCTCCACCAGCAAGTCCGACGCCCCCACCGTCGTGCCCGGGCGCAGCGTGGACTGTACGCGGGTACCCGGCAGATCGGACAGGCTCAACAGGCTGCGGTCCAGGCTTTGGGCCTGCAAAGGCGCATTCAAGGGCAGCGCCCGCAACGGCGCCAGGGCCGAGTCCTTGAGTCCGGCGTTGTTGATGATGCTGACCTGGCCCAGCGTGCCCTCCAGCAGGGCGATATCAAGCACACCGTCCTTCACCTCTTGCGCGGGCAGGTAGGCACGGGCCACCAGATAACCCCCGTCCCGGTAGTGGCGCGTGACGCGCGCGGCCAGCCGGTTGAGGTCAGCAAAGCTCAGCTCCTTGCCGACGGCGTCGGCCAGCAGGCCTTGCAGGGCGGCACTGTCGAAGGCGGTGTTGCCGCTGAAGCGGATGGCCACCAGGCGGACCTGGGCGCCACCCTCGGGCACGCTGCTGCCGTCGGCGCTGTCGATACGCAGCGCCGGGGCACCGCTGCCCGGGGCGGACAGGGGTGCGCGCGGCTCTTGCAGGATCTGGCCGGCGTCGGGGGTGGCGGCGTGCGCACCGAGGATGGGGAAGACGGCGCTGGCGGCCAGGGCCAGCACGGAGGCGCGCAGGCGGCTGGGATGCAGGGGATGGCGCGGCGAAAGGGGACGCGGATGGGGCAGACGTTGGTGGTGCATGGGGATCGTGTTGTTGGTGCTGGTCAAGGGGCAAGCGCCTGCGCTTGCCCCGGGGAGGGAATACAAAGCTGTTGCCCGGGCTCAGTGGCAGACCAGGCCGTCAGGCAGGCGTATGCCGCAGGACTGGACGTTCAGCCCGCGGCTGGCGGAAGCCGCATCGAGGGTGGTGCCTGGCTGGGGGGCCTGCAGGCTCTGCTGCAGCTGGGTCAGCCGGGTGTTGTCGGTGCCTGTCACCGGCGTGGCGGCGCTGATGTTGTCGGTGCCTGTCACCGGCGGGGTAGCGCTGATGTTGGCGGGGCCTGTCACCGGCAGGGTAACGGTGATATTTGCGGGGCCTGTCACCGGCGGGGTAGCGCTGATGTTGGCGGGGCCTGTCACCGGCGGGGTAGCGGTGATGTTGGCGGTGCCATTCACGTAGCGGATGTCATAACCCTGTTGACCGGAATACAGGCCGCTGGTGTTCACTGCGTAGCTGCCCACGTTCTGGCTGCCGGTGCTGTAGCTTGCAGTGCCCAGGATGAGGCTGGTGTTGGCGCTGCTGTCGCTGAGGGTGTAGCTGTCGCTCAGACTGGTCGTGCCGTCGTAGGTCTTGCCGGTGTTGCCGGTCGTGACCGTCAGTGCGGTCAGAAAGCTGCGCAGCAGCGGCATGGTGCTGCCGGCGTAGCTGCGCCAGACCGAGGACGAGCCGCCCACCGTGGCCACGTCCCAGCCGGCGGCGGTGTAGCTGCTGGCGTTGGTGGCCTCGCTGGCGCTCAGGCCGCGGGTGAAGCTGTCGACGGTGCCGTTTTGAAAGCCGAACCCCGTCGCACTGACGCTGCTCAGCCAGAAGGAAGCGACTGTGCCGCCATTGTCGTAGCCGACCAGCGCGCCGACGTTGGAGCCTCCCGAAACGCTGCCGGTGGCATAGGCGTTGCCGATGCTGCCCAGGTTGGTGCCCACCAGCCCGCCGACCGCGCTGCCCCTTCCCGAAACGCTGCCGGTGGCATAGGCGTTGCTGATGCTGCCATCGTTGGTGCCCACCAGCCCGCCGAAGTTGTTGCCAGTCCCCGAAACGTTGCCGGTGGCATAGGCGGTGCTGATGCTGCCCAGGTTGGTGCCCACCAGCCCACCGACGAGGTTACTACCCGAAACGTTACCGGTGTCATAGGCGTTGCTGATAGTGCCTCTGCCGCCGTTTACGCCCACCAGCCCGCCGAGGTAGGCGTATCCCGAAACGAAGCCAGTGGCATGGGCGGTGCTGATGCTGCCAACGTTGGTGCCCACCAGCCCGCCGACATTGTCCTCACTTCCCGAAACGCTGCCGGAGGCATAGGCGTTGCTGATGCTGCCATCGTTGGTGCCCACCAGCCCGCCGAAGTTGTTGCCAGTCCCCGAAACGGTGCCGGTGGCATAGGCGTTGCTAATGGTGCCACCGGAATCGTTCACGCCCACCAGTCCACCGACGTAGCCGGTACTTCCCGAAACGCGGCCGGTGGCATAGGCGTTGCCGATAGTGCCGTCGTTCTCGCCCACCAGCCCGCCGATGTTGATACCAGTCCCCGAAACGTTGCCGCTGGCATAGGCGTTGCTGATGGTGCTCCCGGAATTGTTCACGCCCACCAACCCGCCGACAAAGCTGACTCCCGAAACGCTGCCGGTGGCGTAGGCGTTGTTGATGCTGCCGTGGTTGTCGCCCACCAATCCGCCGTCGTAGTAGCCGAAGCCGCCGCCCGAAGCGTTGCCAGTGGCATAGGCGCGGTCGATGCTGCCGTTGTTTTGGCCCACCAGCCCACCCGCGTAGTTGACGGTTGCAATGGCGTTGCCGGTCGCATGCGCGTTGCTGATGCTGCCGTCGTTTTGACCCACCAGCCCGCCCTGAAATCCGTTGCCCCCCACGTTGCCGGTGGCGTAGGCGTTGCTGATGGTGCCGGTGTTGTAGCCCACCAGCCCGCCGCCGAAGGAGGGTGCGCCAGCGTCGCCGGTGGCATAGGCGTTGCTGATGCTGCCGTCGTTCTTGCCCACCAGCCCGCCCGCGTAGTTGTTGCCTCCCGAAACGGTGCCCGTGGCATAGGCGTTGCTGATGCTGCCATCGTTCTCGCCCGCCAGCGTGCCGACGCCGTCATGTCCCGACACGCTACCGCCGACCAGGCCCAGGTTGCTGATGGCGCTGGTACTGCTGGTCCAGCCAAACAGGCCGGCGTAGTCGCTGCCGGCGCGGCTGATGTTCAGGTCCGTGATAGTGTGGTTTTGGCCGTCCAGACTGCCGCTGAACTGCACCGTGTTATTGCCCATCGGCGAGAACCCGCTGGTGGTCCACATGCCGCTGAGGTTGCTGCCGCTGGTTTCGCTGGCGTCGATGTTGGCGCCGAGCGTGTAGCTGGCGCCCAGGTCGTAGGCCATCAGCTGCAACTGGTGGGCGTTGCGGATGCTGGTGGAGTATTCGCTGTACAGGAAGGGGCGGGTGGAGCCTTCCACCATCACCCACAGCTTGTTGCCGCTGCTGCTGTTGTCCGTGGCCACCCAGACGCCCGAGCCGCTGACGGTTTCGGCCCAGCTACCCAGATTGGCGTAGCTGCCGTGGTTGGTGGCATTGCTGCTGATGACGGGGCCGACGTGGCTGGTAGGGCCAGTGCTTTGACCCGTGGCAAAGATCTGGCCGGTGCTTGCACTGTCCCAATAGGCGTTGCTGATGCTGCCACTGTTCCGGCCCGCCAGTCCGCCGACATGGCTGCTCCCCGAAACATTGCCTGTGGCATAGGCGTTGCTGATGTTGCCACTGTTCTGGCCCACCAGGCCGCCGACGTTGTTGCCAGTCCCCGAAACGCTGCCGGTGGCGTAGGCGTTGATGATGCTGCCGCCGATGTTGTTCGAGCCCACCAGCCCGCCGACCTGGTTGGAGCCCCCCGACACGTTGCCGGTGGCATAGGCGTTGGTCATGCTGCCACCGTTGCCGCCCGCCAGCCCGCCGACGGCGTCGCTGATACCCGAAACGCTGCCGGTGGCATACGCGTTGCTGATGGTGCCAGAGCTGTAGCCCACCAGCCCGCCGACGTAGTAGCCACTCCCCGACACACTGCCGGTGGCATAGGCGTTGCGGATGAGGCCAGTGCTGTAGCCGACCAGAGCGCCGACGATGATGTTTCCCGACACACTGCCGCCGACCAGGCCCAGGTCACGGATGGTGCCGCGGTTTTGCGAAAACAGGCCCACCTTGTCCGTGCTGGGTGTATTGATCGTCAGGTTGCCGATGGTGTGCCCCAGCCCGGCAAAGAGGCCCGTAAAGGTATTGCTGCTGTCGCCCACCAGCGCGCTGGTATAGGTGGTGCCACTGGCATCCAGATCCTGCGCCAGGGCGTAGTGTCCGCTCAAGCCTGTGTTGTCGATGGCATCCAGCGCGGCCATGTTGTGGATCAGCGTATAGGCCGTGCTGTTCAAACTCAGGCTGGCACCGGCCCCGCTGAGAGTGATGGGCGCGGCGATCTTGTAGTCGCCGCCGTAGTTCAGCGCCAGCCCGGCACTGGCGCCGGTGGCGGTGATCGCCGCGTTGACGTTGACGTTGTGGAAAGCGCTCAGCGTCAGCATGGTGTTGGCACTCCAGCTGACAGCGGCGTTGACGTTGATGTCGCCGCTGTCCGTGCCCGTGCTGTTGTCGGTGGCGAGCGTCACGTTGTTGCTGCCCAAGTTGCTGGCCAGCGTGGCGGCACCGATACCGCTGCCGGTCTGGCTGCCGCTGCCCGCGCTGATGGTGAAGTCGGTAGGGTCGATCAGCCAGGTGCCGGTCTTGCCCGTGTCCGACAAGGTGCTGATCCTGGCCCCATCGGCCACCTGCACATGGGCGCCGCTGGTTTCGATGAAGCCGCCCGCATGGCTGCCGTTGGCGGATGCATCCAGCGTACCGCCGACCTTGACCGTGCCGCCGTTCATACCGCCAAGCAGCAAGATGGTGCCGCCCGCGCTGTAGATGCCACGGGCTTCGATCACACCTTCGTTATTGACCACGGTATCGAGCAGCGCGTCCTTGGCGCTGGCGGTGAGGATCACCGTGCCGCTGCCGGCGCGGATCAGGCCCTTGTTCCCGGCCAGGGCGTTGAGTGTGCCCTCGTCCACCTGTACGCTCAGCAGATGGTTGCCGCTGAAGTCCAGGGTGATCCTGTCGCCCGCGGCCAGGGCTGCCGTGCCGCCGGTGGTGGCAGTGATGGTTCCGCTGTTGCTCACCCGCTTGCCCAGCAGGGCCACGTAGCCACCGGTGAGGCTGCCCTGGTTGACCACCGAGCCCTGGCTGCCGTCGCCGCTGAAGCTGCGCTTGCCGGCCAGGAAGTCGGCATCGCTCAAGGAAAGCGTGGAGGCCACCAGGCCGCCGACGTTGACACTGGCGGTGCTGCCGAACAACACGCCGTTGGGGTTCAGGATCCACACCTGGCCGTTGGCGCTCAGGCTGCCGTTGAGGACCGAGCTCCGCGAGCCGGTGACGCGGTTGAGCGCAATCGCGCTGCTGTTGGGCTGCACGAAGTGGACACTCTCGCCCGCGGCGGTGCCGAAGCTGGCCCAGTTGATGGCCAGGTTCTGGCTGTTCTGGGTGACGGTGGTGGTGGTGGTGGTGGTGGTTCCAGTGCCGCTCTGGCGGATGCTGCCGCTGCCAACACTGACCGTGCCGCCCGTGGGGCCAGCCTGCGCGCCCAGGCTGAGCAGGGTCGTGCCCAGCGCCATGACAAGCGCGCTGCGCCGCAGGCAACGGCCGGTGCGCTTGCCACGCCCCTTGGCGGTTTCTGGAGCGGGGATGGTGCGGCGGTGGACCTCGTTCCAGACGAGGCGGTAGGCGTGGTTCATGGGGTGGATATTTCCAGGAATAAAGGGGACAAAGTGGGGTGAATGGGGTGCGAAGTAAGTTTCCCCAAATTGCCCCCCGCCATGTGAGACGTGTCGCTACGTTTCATGACGTGGCTGTCACATACGCGGTTGTTATGTCGCACTACCCATGCGGTACCTGGCTTACGATAGCCAGGCCATGTTCCTTGTACCCAGGCTCAACCGGTCGATTGCCGGTGTCTAAATCCGTCGTCTTGATCGTCGATGACGATCTCGAACTGTCATCCATGCTGGTGCGCCTGCTGGAGGGTGAAGGCTGGGCGGTTCAGGCGGCGTTCAACGCCTCGCAGGCCGAGCAGGTGCTGGACAAGGGTTTGCCAGACGTGGTCTTGCTGGATGTGATGCTGCCCGATGCCAGCGGCATGGAGTTGTGCAGGCGCTGGCGAGGCATGTACCCAGGTTTGGGACTTTTAATGCTGACCGCGCGCGGCGATCCGTTTGACCGCGTGCTGGGTCTGGAGCTGGGTGCCGACGACTACCTGGCCAAGCCTTTTGAAAAGCGCGAGTTGGTGGCGCGCTTGCGCGCCTTGATACGCCGTCAGGCTGCCGCGGGTCAGACGCCCGTTACGCAATGGAAGTTTGGAAATCTGACCATCGAGTTGTTGCGTCGCGAAGTGTTGGTGGATGGCCGGGCCGTGGAGCTGACAAGCATTGAATTCAAGCTTTTGGTCGAATTGGCCCGCATGCCCGGACAGGCGGTGTCGCGCCAGCAGTTGAGCAACGCCGTGCAGGCCAGTGCTTACCGGCCTCTGGATCGGACCGTGGATGTGCAGGTGGGGCGCCTGCGACGCCGCCTGGCGCAGATGGCACCGGGTTGCGAGTGGATAGAAACCGTGCGGGGTGAAGGGTATGCCTTTGTGCTGCGGGGAGGGGCACCGAGCTCCCCGGTCAGCTCATGATTTTCCGGAAAATCGATTCTCTGTTCTTGCGCCTGGTTCTTGCACAAGCGGTGTTGCTGGGCAGCTCATTACTGGTCATCGGTGGTCTCCTGGTGGTGGAGCGCAACCAGCTATCGGCACCTGAATTTGCCATTCTGTTGGCACCGCACATCAAGGCGGCGGTGCGTGCCAATTTGACGCAGGTGTTGCCGGTGGATGAACTCGGGTTGAGCTTACGTCGCCATGAGCACCTTCCCGATGGCTTGAAGCTGCGGGTCTACGAGATGCCCGCAGCGGCCGATTTCGTCAGCGCGTTGGCCAGGTACGATGTGGTGGTCGATGATGTTTGGCTCAATCGCGGGGATGCGCACTTCACATTGTGGGTGCATGTTCTGGTGCCGGGGAGCGCACCGGTCTGGCTGAGTGGCAATGTACCGTCGATGTTGCCGACGTGGGCGCCGCGCATGACGGTGGGCCTCGTGTTGTTGGTTCTTGTGACTGGCTTGGTGAGCTGGAGCTTTGCAAGTCGAGTGACGCGCCCGCTGAGCCAGTTGCGCCACCGCATGCAGTTGCACGCCCATAACGGTGTGGAGCCAGCCCTGCCGTGGCCCTCCATGCAAAGCAGAAAAGCGCCGCCCGAACTGATTGAAATCGAAAATGCCTACCGCCTGCTGGCCGAGCGCTTGCAACGCAACGAGCGTGAGCGTGCGCTGCTGCTGGCGGGTGTCTCCCACGATCTGCGCAGCCCGTTAAGCCGGATACGGCTGGCTGCCGAGATGTTGCCCGAATCGGCCGACAACGCCGCGGGGGTCGCCAGCATCACGCGTAATGTCGACCATGCTGACCGGTTGACCGCCAGCTTTTTGGAGTTCATACGCACCAGTACGGTTGTGATCGATGAAACGGTAGACCTGGCCGCGGTGGCACAGGAGGCAGTAGCCGGCTTCGAGCGCCCCGAGCATGAATTGCAGCTCCGCTCGCCGGACAGTTTATGGCTGCAACGCGCCCATGGTTTGCTGGTTCAGCGTCTGATTGTCAATCTGGTTGACAACGCACTCAAACATGGTGGCCTGCCGGTCGAAGTCGATATCGTGGAAGAGGGCGGCTGGGCCACCATGACCGTGTCCGACACCGGGCCAGGCTTGCCGCGGAACGGAGCGGGGCATTTGATGGAGGCCTTTGCGCGCGGTGACGCCAGTCGAGGTCTGCCTGGCTTCGGCTTGGGTCTGGCCATTGCGCAGCAAATTGTGGTGCGCTTGCATGGCGAGCTGTGTTTTGCCCAGGACGGCGAGCGACATCAGGTCGTGGTGCGTTTGCCGTTGCGTGTTTGAGCTTGCGCCGGTAGACCCACGACCACGGCCACGATCACGGCGCGGTCGGGGTCGGGTTGGTCGGCCATGTGCTGGGTGGAGGTAGTGCCGGCCCGGACCAGATGCCCGAGGTGTTTGCGCGAACTGCCATGGAGTTTCTGGGCGGCATAGAATTTGTCCATGTCGTTGCCTCTGCAAAAACCCCTTAGTCTCTTTGACTACCTGGCTTTCGACAACGAAAGTCAGGAGCGCCACGAGTACGTGGGTGGGCGCACATATGCCATGACGGGTGGCACCATGCGGCATAACCGGATCGCATTGAATATTGCCCGCACGCTGGGCAATCGCCTGGACGGCGGCCCCTGCCAGGTATTTATCAACGACATGAAACTCCATGTGCAGGCCACCGACAGCGTCTACTACCCCGACGTGTTCGTGTACTGCGGCTCAAGCACTGCCAACGACGAAAAGGTGGCGCAGGATGCCAGGCTGGTGGTCGAGGTGTTGAGCGATTCCAGCGCCGAAATCGACCGGCGCGAAAAACTCGTTGCCTACCAAAAACTCCCTGGGTTGCGTGCCTATTGGATCGTGAGCCAGACCGAACAACGCGTGGAGGTTCACGGCCGCGATGCCGAAGGCCGCTGGCAGGCCATCGCTTACATCGTGGGCGAATCCATACCGGCCGACTGGATGGATTCGGAACCGGTGGCCCTCAACACCATTTACACCGGAACCGATATCGCTTGACGAGAAGGCATTTCGAAGAATGCTGCCCGCGGCTTGCGAAGACGATGGCCGGGTTTCTGAGCCGGGTTTCTTTGCGGGTCTGGGGGCATAGGACCGGCGCGGCCTGCTTTAAAAGCGCCCGCTGCCACAGCCGTGACCGCAGACATTCCAAAAATACCATTTTGGTATACGATTGGTTATGCATGTGCTCGCCAAGCCTGCTTTGATCGCGTTCTGGAAGAAACATCCTGACGCTGAAAGCGCCTTGCAAGCCTGGTATCGCACGATGGAGGGCGAAGTCTTTGCCGACTTCAACGATTTGCGAGCGACATTCGCCAGCGCCGACTACGTGGACGGCTTGACGGTATTCAACATCGATGGGAACAAATACCGATTGATCGCTGTGATCCACTACAACCGCCGCAAGGTGTTCATTCGGGCCGTGTTGACGCACCCCGAGGACGACCGTGGCAACTGGAAGCCGAAAAAATGAAATCTTCCCCAATGCACTCCGTAGCAGAACCGCAAGCCATTCTTCGTGCCTGGACGCCATTCAAGCGCCTATTGGGTGTGACCGTTGTGCACACGGACGCAGACTATGCGCAGGCCCGCGCCACCATGGACGCGCTGCTGGCTGAAGTGGGTGACGACGAAACCCATCCCCTGGCCGAAGTGCTGGACTACCTGGCCGACCATGTGAAAGCCTACGAGGATGAGAACTTCCATATCCCCGAGGCGCCGCCAGGCGAGGTGCTGGCCTTCCTGATGGAGCAACACGGCATCAAACAGGCGGACCTGGAAGACTGCGCTCCGCAGGGCCGCATCTCGGACATCTTGAGCGGCAAACGCGCCATCAGCAAGGACGTCGCCAAACGGCTTGCGCAGCGCTTCCGTGTCCGGGCGGATGTTTTCTTTTGACTTGCCTACCCCATGCACGGGCCATCTTCCAAGGTCTGTGCAACGGCACGCGTTTGCCGTGGCGGCCATTTGGCTGCCAAGTCGGCAGACGAACGCGCGCCGGTAACGATTAATATTCAGCGCCATGCGCCTATTGCTCTACAAAGATCTGGATACCCGGCGCGTTAAAACCGCCTTTGCCAAGGTGCGCGCGGCGATTGAAGCGGGCGACTTTCACGCTGCCGGCATTAAAAAGATGGCTCCCACCGGCTACTGGCGCGCCAAGCTGGACTACAGCAACCGCCTGCTGCTGCAATTTGCCCGCTGCGCGGACGAGACGGTCTGTCTGGCGCTGGAGGTGATTGAAAACCACGCCTACGACAAGTCGCGCTTTTTGCGCGGTGCCGCCGTTGACGAGGCCAAGATTGAGTCTGA
>JAYVXE010000398.1:0-3673 GCA_043785395.1 Burkholderiaceae bacterium
GAGCTGGATAGAGGCGCAGCCAACGCAGACGCTGCGCTCCCTGTGCATTCGACTCGCTGACGATCTTCGCCACGCGCGAGACCGATTGAGGCAAAACCCTGGCAACAGCTCGCGTCCTTCGGGCAGCATGCCGCCATGGGAATGCCCGGGGATTGCGCAGGCCATCGACAGTCAAGGTGGTTCGCAAGATGAGGAAGTACCCATCGGTGCGGCCAGTCAGGGCAAGCCCGATGGCGATGTTCGGGCTGGCGATCGAGCTGAGGAGGCGGACTCGACAAGCGCAAGGCATGACCAGCAAGTCAAAAAACTGCGCCAACTCTGCCTCTGACCAACAATGCCGCCGAGCGGCAGTTGCGCCACTGGGTCATCGCCCGGCGCATCAGCTACGGCACCCGCACCAAGACCACATCGAATGGCCTGGCCATGCTCGCCAGCGTCATTGACACCTGCCGTCTGCGCGGCGCCGTCCATGCTGCTCCCGGCATTTTTACAAAAAAGTCAGAATTCTGCCGGTAATAAATGCTAATTTATTTTTGAAAAAATAATCTCAGATACTTGATTGTCCGGGTAACTCCGGCGATAGTCTTCGATGGTTTTTTCAATCAACGCTACTGCATTTATTTTTCCAGAAGATTTTAACGGATCCAGATAGCCGGCATCGACAATGGCCAGAATTTCTCTGGGGTCCTTCAGGCTATTAATAATGTGCGCCCCAAGAAAATCATTGAATTCCGCCTTGTTGCCAAAGACGTTTTCAATTGATTTTAGCCAGTTTGAGTACCTCTGGACGTCGGACAATCCCAGCGCGGACGCCATCCCCTCAAAAAACGGTGCAGCACCCTGCAAGCTGGCAATCAACCCCAGACGATCGGCATTTGACAGCTTGTCGGAAATCAATCCATGGGCGGCAAGGTTGGCAAGGTTGGCAAGGTTGGCAGGTGCCACTTCTATTCCATATTTATTTTTTGATGCAATTATTTCTATAAAAATGCGGGAGGTATCAGTTGGTTTGATGCCAAGCAGGTGGGCAAGCTCTCCGAAGTATTCGTCATCGCTCAGTAAATTTTTTCACAAATTTGTTTTTAAAATTTTTTGCGTATCGGAAAAATTCCCACTGCGCGAGTAGGCGAAAATGGCCTGCCTTGTTTTTTCTTTTTCGGTAAAAATCAAAGCCAGAAAAGTGAAGAATACAAAAAAACCGAAAATGCCAAGGGTCATTTTTTTCATCATTTTTTTTCAATAAAGAAATTCGCTGTACGTAAAAATCAGAAATCATGCCAAGTAAAGCGTACTAAATTTTTTTTCTTGGACCGCCCGCCTACCGCGTCGGCTCCACCGCGTTGAGGCTGGGCGGTGCGACAACACCCACCGCGCTCCAAGCACTTTGAGCAAGACGCGCGCTCAGGCATGGCGCGGTCTTGCTCGGCACTTAGCCCTGCCAAGGCACGGCATTCCGGCGGAGCTGGCGTGGCCAGGATTTCTCACCGGGCGGAACAAAAGGTAAACACCCATTGAAACACAAGAACTTGACAGTTCCAATGCATGGATTCGGCCCGCGAAACCCATGGCGATGAGGCCAACATAGCGGTCCTGCACGGCGACGTGCCCGACGGTGCAGGCAGGCTGTGCAGGCAGACGGCACATCCAGTGCTGACCATGATTTTTGGTGCTGGCGTTGACGGCCCTTGCTGATTCATCGAATTTTTTGATTTTTCACCCCCTGCGCAGGCACCGCTGCATGGCCGATTTTGAGGCTTGAATGGCCAGCAAGGCCCTTGATTCAATGGCGTCCCGCCCCGTGCATCTGTCGTAGGACTTACGCAAAACCGCCCTGGCGTCGTTCTTTTTTCTTGCCGTACCAGGTGTACTTTCTGCGAAAAAATGCCTAGCCAGGTCAATTTTGCGTAAGTCCTATGTCGAAAGAACCCTCTGTTTTACCTAGGAGCCTGTCGGACTTGGGGAAGCGCCGGCTGCAAATCGACCGCAGCGGTCCATTTTTTACCGTATTTTTGCCCCATAGCGGGGCTATGGGTCTGCAAATCCGGCAAAAACTGTCCTCGCTGGGGCCGATTTTCGCTTTCGACGCCCAAGTCCGACAGGCTCCTAGGATTTACGCAAAACGTCCCCAGCGGCGTTGCCCCTCCTGGCCGTACGCCAGTACTGTCTGCGTCGGGGTGCCTTGCATGGAGTCGCTTTGCGTAAGTCCTCTTACCCTTGGTTTCCTCAAAAACCATAGCCCCAGCATGGCAAAACGCAGCGTGCCAAGTCGTGCGAAAAATGGAATTTCCAACCAACATGAGACAAAGGTGCTGATTATGAAGATATTTATTACTGGTATTGCTTTTTCTTTTGCAACGCTCACCTCGGGACTGGTATGGGCGCAGACCCCCAACGTTACCCTGTATGGCATAGCCGATGCCACTTTCCAATTGGGGTATGGTTCAGTTTCTAATAAAACCCAACTCGGCAGCAGCGGCTACAACACCAGCCGCATTGGGATGCGGGGGCATGAAGATTTGGGTGGCGGTTTGACGGCTGGTTTTGTACTGGAAGCTGGCTACGATATCGACACTGGTGCGGGCACCACCACCAACCCCAATAACCAAGGGGTATTCAACCCTGCCACGGGTAAATTTACCAACAACAGCAGCGGTGGCGGCGGTTTAACCTTTGGGCGCTCAGCTTTCGTGAGCCTGGGTGGCGCTTTCGGTGAATTGCGTTTGGGGCGCGACTATACACCACACTTTAGCAACCATTTATTTGATCCTTTTACCATCAACGGCGTCGGCGCCTCCCAGGTTTACCTGAGCGGCATGGGCGGTCCAACCCGGGTGCGTGCCTCTAATGCCATCGGCTACATCTTGCCAAAAGGCTTGAATGGCTTGTATGGCAAGGCCCAGTACTACATGGGTGAAAACTCCAAGAATGACGGCTTGGTCGGTAAAAATGACGGCAGTGGTGGCGGCATTCGCGTTGGTTATGCCGCCGATGGTCTGGATGTGGCGGTGGCGGTTGGCGAAACCAAGTTTCACACGCCCGGCAATATCCGTAGCATCAATATTGGCTCAAGCTATGATTTTAAATCATGGAAATTGCATGCCGTTTTGATGGAGGAACAGGTTAAAAACAGTGCCAAAGGTCGCGGCTACCTGGTGGGCGTCTCCATCCCTGTCGGTGTCGGTATGGTTCGCGCATCCTATTCAAGCTACAGCGTCAAATACAATGCAGATGGACGGCATCCGAAGAGTGATAAGTTTTCTTTAGGCTATGTCCACAACCTCTCCAAGCGCACGGCGCTTTATGGAGCGGCAACGCTGGTTCTCAATAAGAAGGGTGCGGCCTATGCCGTAAACGACGCCGTAACCGAGAAAAACAAAAATTCATCGGGGTACGACTTCGGTATTCGGCATATTTTTTAACCAGCTCTTTCCGTTGCCGGGCGCCCCCAAGAAGCTGGTCGGACTTGCTCGGGGGGGCTGCATCGGCGGCAAAAACTGTCCTCGCTGGGGGCAATTTTCGCTATCGGTGCTCCAAGTCCGACGGCCTCCTAGGCGGTAACGTGACCCCCCGAAGCGCCCCCTCAAGGGGGCGCACCCGGTGGCCTGGTGAACTTAGACCACCCCCGAAGCGCCTGCGGCGCTCGCCCCCTCAAGGGGGCGCACCTGGTGGCCTG
>JAYVXE010000399.1:0-3656 GCA_043785395.1 Burkholderiaceae bacterium
GCCGCCACCACCACCACAGCCGCCAGCGATTAGCCCGCCAGTCGCACCGTCAATCCCTGCCGCCCCACCCCCCATAAATCCGCATATTGACTTGATCTGCCCGCGATGCGTCACCGTCCTGACGCTCCCGGCGTATCAGTCCGTTACTGGGCAAAAGCTGCGTTGCAAGCAATGCTGCTTCATTTTTCTATGCGGCATCACGCGCAGCGAGCCATTTCACGGCGGGTTGCCCGCCACACCACCCCCTGCATCGCCGCCGCCAGCAGCTATTGCAAAACCCAGCATGAGCCCAGCGCAGCCGGTCGCCCAGCCCACGCCCAATAACCTCAACCAGGAGAACACAATGAAAATAGCAACAAAACTACGTTTGTTTGGCGGGGCCGTTCTGGCGTTCAACCTTTGGCTCATAGGGCACCACAACCTTGAGGGCATAGCTGTGCTTTTGCTGACTTTTGGTTTCGCGGTCGGATATGAATTACTTGTTGTCAGAACAATTGCAAAACCCGACAAACCGACTGAATGAAAAGATGAAAAAAATTGCTGCACTGACACTGGTAATTGGCACCTCTTCACATGCTGGCTTTGGCGGCATGGGCAACGTTGAAGAAGGCTCTTCTGGCGATCTGAGCGATATGGTTTGGGGCGCCTTAATCATTGGCGCAATCTACTTGGCTTGGAAGAAGTTCTTTTAACTGCGTCCACGCGACTACAGCCCACCGGGCATGCCAAATATCTACCGCTGGGCGCCTCTACTCGCCCTGGCCCTGCTGCTGCCCGGCCTGGCAGATCAGAATCAGGCGACGACAAGTGGACTTTTGGCTATTCTTTGGCACCACCCAGCCTTCCATGTGCCTGCCGTTCACTTGGTGCAGCACTCTCCAAAAAATGGCGCGATAGTGATTCCTCCCGACCCAGCAACCCCAACCAAGGCTGGATACAAATCCAAAAAATAATTATTGGAATAATTTGCGCGCAACTTTGTTGTTCCTGCTATTCGCCATGCAACCCACCACCAGGCCCATGCCCGCCGTTGAGTCGAAAGACTTTCAGCCTCCGGTGCCATCCGGGCTCTTTGCCAAAACCAAAAAACCCTCATGAGCCAAATGTTACTACTCCCCGTCGTGCTTGTGGACGAGCAACCACCAGAGCCCGGGGCCAGCAAGGATTTACTATGGATCGGCCTGGACGAGCAAGACAGGCGCTACGCCCTCAAGACGGTAGAGCCCGGCCACAAGTTGCTGCCACTGACCGAATGGCTGTGCTACCACCTGTGCGGCCTGGCAGGCATCCTGACGCCGGACTTTGCCATCGTCAGAAGGCTGGACGGCAGCGAGGCCTTTGGTTCCCGGTGGGAAGAAGGGGCCAAACAATTTGCCCCGGGCAAGGTGTCGGATGCTGAATTTGTCGGGTGGCTGGATCGCGCGCGCGCAGATGTTTCTGCCATGTTCGCGCTGGACGCTTTTATGCCAAACGATGACAGACACCTGGGCAACATTCTTTTCACCCAGTCGGGCGTCAGGCTGCGCGCACTTGCATTCGACTGGTCTCGCACGCACTTGTTCGCCCCGTGGCCATGGCAGCCACAAAGCAACAGCGCCGCCGTGTGGCAATGGCTGGTGCAGGCCACCCCTCCACTTGTCAATACCGCAGAGACAAAGGCGCGGATGGGCCGCATCAATGCCATCACAGGGCCACAGGTTGAAGCAATTTTGGAAGCGGCACCTGCGCCTTGGCGCGATAATATCGACTGTGCCGCCGCTGGGCAGTGGTGGCAAGCCGAATCGTCCACAAGGGCAGATCAAGCCATCAAGCTCCTGACACCATGAACCCGAACATCGCCCACTACGGAGTGCTATCGCACTACCCGCAGCCCAACAGAACCGAGCATGCCAACATCGGCATCGTCGTTTTCTTGGCTGATGGAACGGTGCGTGTGCACTTCGGGCAAGACTTGAAGAAGCTGCGGGCCATGGACCCGCAGGTGAACCTGGACGCGGTGCGGTCTTGGGAAAACGGCCTTCCCAAGATGCTGGCCGGGCAGAATTTAGAGCAGGCCACCGCCTTCTTACGCAACTTCGGCCAATGGAAGCTGTCCGCTACCTTAGGCAAGTTCTCTTACGCAGACGATGACAGCTACCTTGTCCGGGTTGCCAACGCGCTGCACAGCCTGGTGGCCGCGCCCAAGAGCGACCGCCGCGAACGCGCTGAAGTGTCGCGGCTGCACATGGATCTGAAAACCGCCTTCAATGCCAAGGGCTGGCTTGGGCGGGACATCGGCAACCACGAGATTGTGGAGCGCCACCCGATTGGCCCCATGACCACCGCCGAGTTTGCGCTGCAAAACGGCAGGCTCCACGTCATTGAGTCACTGGACTTGCGCACCAGCAACCCATCGGCCAAGCGCCACGATGCGAGGTCGAAAGCGCTGACGCTGGACATGGCGCGCAAGGCCTCCACCAACACCGCCCGTTACGCCGTGCTTGCAGGCATCGACAGCCCACTGATCGAAGAAGCCAAGGCACTGATGAAGGACTACAGCGAGCATGTCTACACTTGGGAGAGTGCCGCCGACATGAACCACCTGATGGCCGTGCTGGGCAAGGCGGCTGGCAAGCCAGGCATGCCCTTGCCGATTCCCCGCTAGCCCACCCCTCGCGATGGGCTTTTTTACGCCCCTGGGGAGTGCAGGAAGGCGCGGGCACGGTAGGGGTGGAGCCTTGGGAGTGGCGTAGATTTAATTCAGCAAAGGGCCACCGCGCAGCGGCGAGAGACTTGGATTCGACAGCAGTGATTGAAGTTGGCCGCGTGCTAGGCTATTGAGCATCTGCAACCGCTGGGCCTGTGAAGCGCCCTGCTGGATCAGCAGAGCATTCTGGCTCTCCAGGCTGGAAATGACCACCAGTTGCTCCATTGTGGCGCTGTCACGGATGTTTCCCTTGGCTTCGGGATTTGCGCGCCGCCACTCTGCAGCAGTCACCCCAAAAAGCGCTTTGTTCAGCACGTCCGCCTCGGTGGCATAGACAAAGCCCGCCTCCTTTGCGCTCAGTTGGGGCGGTATCAGGTGCTCCTTCACGGCGTCGGTGTGCACCCGGTACTGCACCTTGGATAGCGTGCGACGAACGTCCCAATCAAGGCCCCGCTCTGCTTCAGCTTGTTTGAAACGCTGAAACTCTGTAATGAGGTAAAGCTTGAATTCCGGGCTCAGCTGAGCGTTGAGGATGCCGTGGTGGGTCCGGCGGGCTCGGTTCAGATCGAGTCCTGGTACGGGCGCGACGCCGAGGGCCAAAACAGCTGGACCATCGCGCCGTCCTTGGTTCTCTTAGAGTCGGTTGAGATTGGCGGCCAAGTGATGCGCGATACCAGCGCCAAGCAGACCCGCCAGGCGCTGCACATCAAATGGAGCATGACACCGGCCCAGGCCAATGGCTGCCAACTCGCCAGCGTGCTCGGCCTGGAACGCGTCCAAGACCAGCCCGATGCAAGCCATATCAACACCATCATGCGTTGCAACGACGCTGAGCGCGGCGGTGCTATGCACCTGAATGCGGGCACCACACGACCCCGCGGCGGCCCCTCGCTCACCACCTGGGGCATTGCCTTCGAGCTCCCCGCCTCGGGCCGCTTTATCGGCCATGTCGAAGCCTTTGGCCAAAGAG
>JAYVXE010000400.1:0-11697 GCA_043785395.1 Burkholderiaceae bacterium
GAGCCAGTTCCACGGGTGCACTGGGGGCGGCGCGGTTTCATCGCTCGGTGGTGCTTGGCCCATGCATGACAGTTAAATACTTTTAATTGATAGCTGCAAAGCCAATAAATACAAGCCAAAAGCCCTTTAAATGCCTTTAATTCATCCCCGGCGCCCCAAAACAGCCATGTTCTAATACGCGCCACGAAGGGGAGTAGTTCCCGCTGCTTTGCCCTGGCCCGTGGCCAAGGCAGGCCGTATCAACAAGTCGTCAGTACGTCGCGCCAGCGCTGGCCCACCATGGGCTCGTGCGGCGCCTCCGGTTTGTTGGGCAGGTTCGCTTGACCGCAACCCGCTGAGCAAGACCTTCGATTAAAGCCTGCGATAGGGTTTGGTCGAAGCGCGCTTGCAGCACAGCTGGTGTTCTGCACATGGCCTACGCCCGTACCCCGGCGCAGAAAATTGCTGGCAACAACTTGGAATTTTTCACGCATGGAAATGTTTTCTTCCCCTTGGTGGACCGCACTGCTGGCCATCATCTTGATCGACTTGGTGTTGGCGGGCGATAACGCAATTTTGATAGCGTTGGCGGCGCGCAATCTTCCCAAAGAACTGCAGAAAAAAGCCATCATGTGGGGCGCTGCGGGCGCGATTGTGGTGCGCTCGGTCATGACCATTGGCGTCGTCTGGCTGCTCAATGTCCCCGGCCTGATGCTGGTCGGCGGTCTCGGCTTGCTGTGGATTGCCTACAAGCTGCTGGCCGACCAAGGCGGCGACGCTGGGCACGACGGCCCCGCCGCCACCACGTTCTGGGGTGCGATGAAGACCATCGTGGTCGCCGACATGCTGATGGGCATTGACAACGTGCTCGGTGTCGCCGGTGCCGCCCACGGCGCCTTCGACCTGGTCATCATCGGCCTGCTGATCAGCGTGCCGATTGTGGTTTTTGGCAGCACCTTGGTGCTCAAACTGGTCGAGCGCTTCCCCGTCATCATCCAAATCGGTGCCGCTGTGCTGGCCTTGACCGCGGCCAAGATGATCGTCAACGAAAAACTGCTGGCGGCCTTCTTCCAAGGCCCAGCCTTGGCACAGCAAATCGCCTATTGGGGCGTGTGTGCCCTGGCCATCGTCGGCGTCCTGGGCGCTGGCCGCTGGGCCGTGCGGCGCGCAAAATCCTCCAACACACCCTAAGGAAACGACCTGTGGCAACCCTGCGCTCTATGGTGTTTCGTACCTCCTTGCTCGCGCTGGGCCTGGTGGTGGCCAGCGCCAGCGCCCAGGCCCAAACCCCGGCGCCAGCGGCAGCCAGTGCCAGCAGTTATCCCAGCAAGCCAATCCGCATGATCGTGCCGTTCCCGCCCGGCGGCGGCACCGACATTTTGTCGCGCCTGGTGGCAAGCCAGCTGTCGGCGGCCAAGCAGTGGACGGTGCTGGCCGACAACCGCGCCGGCGCCGGCGGCACCATTGGCATCGGTGAGGCGGTCAAGGCCGCGCCAACCGGCTACGAGATGGTGATGGGCCAAAAGGACAATCTGGTGGTCGCGCCCTGGCTTTACAAAAACCTGGCCTGGAACCCGACGCGGGACTTGGTGGCGGTCGCCCACGTGGCCTACACCCCGGTGCTGATTGCAACCAGTACCAACTCGCGCTTCCACACGCTGGCCGACGTGCTGGCCGCTGCGCGCACAGCACCCGACACCATCACCTACGGCTCACCCGGCAATGGCACAACAATCCACCTGGCCGCAACCCTGTACGAGAGCGCGGCCGGTATTCGGCTGCGCCATATTCCGTACAAGGGCTCAAGCCCGGCCCTGCTCGATGCCATGGCGGGCAATGTTGATTTGCTGGTGTCGTCGCTGCCCTCGGCGATTGGGCAGATCAAGGCGGGGCGGCTGCGCCCCTTGGCCGTGACTTCAGCCCGCCGCAGCAGCTCGCTGCCCGAGGTGCCAACCATCGCCGAGCTCGGCTACAAAGACTTTGATGTCAGCACCTGGTACGGTTTGTTCATGCCTGCCGGCACACCGCCCGCCGCCGTTGCGACGGTGCACGGCGCGGTCAACCAGTTGCTGGCCACGCCCGCCGTACAGGCCGCGATCCTGGCCCAGGGGGCCGAGCCGCTGGCCCTGTCGCCACAGGCGTTTGCAGCGCTGCTCAAAACCGACTACGAAAAGTGGCGCGCCATTGTCCAGGCGTCAGGCGCGCTGATCGAGTAGCGCCGCAGTCTGGCGGCTTCAGCCCGGCTCGGCGTTGCGCGCCAGCCGCTCACTTTGCCAATACACCTCCGCGCCGCCATCCTCCCGGCCCAGCACCCGCGCCAACACGAACAGCAGGTCACTGAGCCGGTTCAGGTATTGGCGGGGTGCGGCGCGCAGCGGCTCGGCGTCGCCCAAGGCCACCACCGTGCGCTCGGCCCGGCGCGCCACGCAGCGGCAGACATGGGCTTGTGCGACGGGCCGTGGGCCGCCTGGCAAGATGAACTCTTGCAGGCGCGGCAAGTCCGCGTTGTACGCCAGCAGCGCCTGGTCAAGCTGGAGCAAGGCCTCGGGCGGCAACAGCGTAAAGCCCGGAATCGACAACTCGCCCCCCAGATTGAAGAGTTGCTGCTGAACCTGTAGCAGCAAGCTGCGCACGCCGTCCGGCAGTGGCTCACACAACAACAAGCCAAGTTGCGCGTTGAGCTCATCGACATCGCCCATCGCCTGCGGTCGCAAGCTGCTTTTAGAGACCCGGCTGTTGTCGCCCAGGCCGGTGCTGCCGTCATCGCCAGTGCGGGTGGCGATTTGCGTTAATCGGTGTGCCATGCGTCATGCCTTTCAAAATGGGGCATTGTCGATCCCCCCGGCCCCACTAAACTTGATCGCCTTGCTGCCACCCAGGATTTCTCCATGACCACCACCGCCGCCACCACGCTTCAGCGCGAACCCGAAATCAAGCTGCGCGACATTCCCGCAGCCTTCCTCGACGCCTTGCAAACCCGTTTTGGCACGCAGTTCTCGACCTCGCTGGCACTGCGCGAACAACACGGGCGCGACGAGTCCTCGTTCACCGCGCCGCCGCCGACAGCCGTGGTGTTTGCCCAATCCCGTACCGATGTCGCCGACCTGCTCACGCTGGCCAACCAGTACGCGGTGCCGGTGATCCCGTTTGGGGCCGGCTCATCGCTGGAGGGGCATTTGCTGGCGGTACAGGGCGGCATCAGCCTTGACCTGGGCCGCATGAACCAGCTCCTGAGGCTCAACGCCGAAGATTTGACGGTCACCGTACAGCCCGGCATCAGCCGCAAGCAGCTGAACGAGGCGATCAAAGACAGCGGCCTGTTCTTCCCCATCGACCCCGGCGCCGACGCCTCGATTGGCGGCATGTGCGCAACCCGCGCCAGCGGCACCAACGCTGTGCGTTACGGCACCATGCGCGAAAACGTGTTGGCGCTGGAGGTGGTCTGCGCCAACGGCGAGATCATCCGCACCGGCAGCCGTGCCAAAAAATCAGCCGCCGGCTACGACCTGACACGCCTGCTGGTCGGCAGCGAAGGCACGCTTGGCGTCATCACCGAAATCACGCTCAAACTCTACCCGCTGCCCGAGGCCGTGTCCGCCGCCGTCTGCTCCTTCCCCAGCATCGAGGCGGCGGTGCGCAGCACGATCCACACCATCCAAATGGGCATCCCGATTGCCCGGGTTGAGCTGATCGACGCCCACACCGTGCGCATGGTCAACGCCTACGCCAAGCTGGATTTGCGCGAGCAACCGATGCTGCTGATGGAGTTCCACGGCTCAGCGGCCGCGGTACAAGAACAGGCCGAGCTGGTGCAAGAGATCACCGCCGAGCAGGGCGGACAGGCGTTCGAATGGGCCAGCACACCCGAGCAGCGCACGCGGCTCTGGGCGGCACGCCACAACGCCTACTTCGCAGCACTACAGTCGCGCCCCGGCTGCGTCGCCATCTCGACCGACACCTGTGTGCCAATTTCACGCCTGGCCGACTGCCTGCTCGACTCGGTGGCCGAGGCCGAAGCCAGCGGCCTTCCCTACTTCTTGGTCGGCCATGTCGGCGACGGCAACTTCCACTTTGGCTACCTGATCGACCCCGACAACGCCCAAGAGCGCAGCACCGCCGAAGCGCTCAACCACACACTGGTGGCCCGTGCGCTGCGGCTAGAAGGAACCTGCAGCGGCGAGCACGGCATTGGGCTGCACAAGATGGATTTTTTATGCGCCGAGACCGGCGCTGGCGCCGTCAACGTGATGCGCAGCATCAAACGCGCACTGGACCCGCGCAATATTTTGAACCCAGGCAAGATTTTTCGGCTTGAATAGGCTCGGGCCAGCCCTGGGATTTTTTTACCGTAAGTCTAATATTGCTTTGGCGCTTATTAACTAAGCGTAGCAAAGAAATTGATAACATAAAATAAAAAAAGGAGCATCCGACCATGGCCATGGTCGGATGCTCCTTTCATCCCGACCAGCCGGCAGTCCGGCTGGTCGCATCCATTACTGGGCGGCCTGGCGCTTGCGCTGCGAGCGCGCCTTGGCACCGGGTGCCGAGGTTTGCGAAGGCGCAGCACTGCCATCCACACCCAGCCGCCCGCCACCGCCCAGGCCTTGGCCCGAGACCGTTTGCGCCTTGTAGTTGCGCAGCGAAATCACCATCTGGTTATAGGCATCCATAAAGGCAGCGGCAATCACCTTGCCTTGTGGCGTCTTGGTGTTGGCACCAACCGCCCCCAACAAACGCCCGCCACTGCCACCAAGCAGGCCTCCAATGGCGACGCCCATGCCACCGGTATCGTTTTAGCTGAACACGATTTCAGGCGACAAGCCGTAGTCGGATGACACCAGCTGGCCCTTGCCAAAGTTGCTGCCCTGGCGCATTTCGCCCGAATTTTGCAAGGCCCGCTCACGCGTCATGGCGTTCATGCCAGCGGCACCGCGCTCGACAATGACGAAGCAATTGGACTGCTGGATCAGCAGGCGCAGCAAATTGCTGGTGGGAGGCAGCTTGTACTCGCCGGTCAAAACCGTGTACCAGCCAGCGTTCTGGTTTTCAATCAGAGAAATGGTGCCGAGCGCGGAATCGCATTTCTCCAGCGCCCTGCTCTCATTGGTGGTGGAAGCCCCCGCAGCGCTGCCCGTTGCCACGGTTTTGGCGCCTGCATCACCCATTTTCATGCCGGTGGCTTCGCAGCCCGACAACAGCACAAGCGCCAATGCGATCGAGGTAAGGTGAGTGGTTTTCATGGATTCCCCACTGGATACTAAAAGATGGAATAAAAATAAGAGATCAAGCCAATGCCATCTGGTGCACAGCAAAAAACCCGCCGTAGCGGGCCTCTTCTGGCACAAACTGACAGACAAAACACTCAGGGCACACGCGTCTAACAGTGCCTCAACAGTGCCTCACTGCAGCCCGAATGCCGTAATGCTGCCGTGCCGCAAAGGTTCACGCTGCCATGCTGCAAGCGCAACTGCGTGTAAAAATAACCCTCTGTTGTGACGGAAAATCGACCAGCACCCGCAAATCGGGTAATCCCGAGGCTTTACGCCGAAGCACGCAAACGATCGATCAGGCCGTTGAGTGCCTCAAGCGAGCCAAAATGGACGACCAACTCACCCATTTCCTCCATCCGTCGGTGGCGTTTGATGCGTTTTTTCACCCGCACCTCCACTTCGGCAGTCAACAAATCGGACAACTCCTCCTCAACCCGGCGCACATCGCGTGATTTTTCAGCCCTCGGCTTGGCCGCCGCCACCAGGCTGAACTCAGCGCCAAGTTTTTTCACCAAACCTTCGGCCTCACGCACCGACATTTTCTTGGCTGAAATTTGGCTGGCCGCCGTGATTTGCGTTGCCTTTTCCAGGCCGAGCAAGGCCCGCGCATGGCCCATGTCAATATCCCCGGCCATCAACATGGTTTGCACCGGCTCGGCCAAATTCAACAGCCGCAACAGGTTGCTGGCGGCGCTGCGCGAACGCCCCACGGCCTGCGCGGCCTGCTCATGGGTTAGGCCAAACTCTTTGACCAAGCGCTGCAAGCCCTGTGCCTCTTCCAGCGGATTCAAATCTTCGCGCTGCATATTCTCGATCAGCGCCATGGCTGCGGCCGATGCGTCGGGAACATCGCGCACCAACACCGGCACACTTGCCAGCCCGGCCAATTTAGCGGCCCTGAAACGCCGCTCACCCGCAATAATTTCGTAGCGTCCTTGGTGCTCGCCCGCAACCAGGCGACGCACCAAGATCGGCTGCATGATGCCCTGCGCCCGAATGCTCTCAGCCAACTCGTAGAGCGCGCCCTCGTCCATCCGTGTGCGCGGCTGGTACATGCCGGGGACGATCTCGCTCAAGGGCAAGGAAGACGGCAAGGCCAGGCCACTGCTGTCGGTCACACTCGCAACACCCTGGGCAAATTCATCCACTTTGGGGCCGAGCAAGGCCTCCAGACCACGGCCTAAGCCCTTGGGTTTTTTTGTCACCATGCTTGATTCTTTCGCGTCATTAAGGATTGCAACAAGGCATAGCCAGCCGGCCAATCGCCCAGTCCAGACTCGGCATTAAGGTGTCCGAGCGCACCGGCATCGACAAAATCAGAACCCCATGCCTGGGCCAAAGTCTGGGCCCGCGCCAGACTGCAATACGGGTCATTGTGGCTCCCCACCAGCACACTGGGAAACGGCAGCGTCTGCCCCGGAAGGGGTAACCAGCTTGGCAAGATACTGCTCAAATTGGCCTGCGCCACATCGCCAGGCGCCACCAGCAAAGCCCCCGCCACCCGTGCCGTGTTGCGTGAATGCGCGGCCCAGGCCCCAACCAGGATACAGCCCAGGCTGTGCGCAACCAGCAGCGCAGGCTGCGTGGGCGAGCAATTTTGCAGCAACACATCTTCCAGCCGTGCAATCCAGTCGCCACGCAAAGGCCGCTGCCAATCGTGCTGCTCGACCAAGGTATGGCCATAGCGTTGCTGCCAAAGGCTTTGCCAATGCCCAGGGCCGCTGCCTTGCCAGCCCGGCAGAATGAGAACACGGGCGGCGCTGCGCACTAGCGGGCCGAGGCGGTGCGCACCACCAACTCTTGGGCAAACGCCACAAACGCCACACTGCCCTTGGCCGCCGGGTCGAAAACGACACCCGGCAGGCCGTAGCTCGGTGCCTCGGCCAAGCGCACATTGCGCGGGATCACGGTATCGAACACCTTGTCTCCAAAATGCGCCTTGAGCTGCTCACTGACCTGCTGCTGCAAGGTGATACGTGGGTCAAACATCACGCGCAACAAACCAATCACTTGCAGATCTGGATTTAAGTTAGCGTGCACCTGCTTGATGCTATTGACCAAATCGGTCAAACCTTCCAACGCAAAATACTCGCACTGCATCGGCACAATCACGCCGTGTGCGGCGCACAGACCGTTCAAGGTCAGCATCGAGAGCGAGGGCGGGCAGTCGACCAGGATGAAGTCATAGTCGGCGCCCAGCTCGGCCAGCGCCATCTTAAGCCGCTGATCGCGCTGCTCCAAGGTCACCAACTCAACCTCGGCCCCGGCCAGCTCACGGTTGGCGCCCAGCACGTCGTAGCCGCAAGCCGAGGCCGGCACACGGGCCTCGGCCACCGACGCTGCCCCCAGCAGTACGTCATAGACCGAAAGCGCGAGCTGGCGCTTGTCCACCCCCGAGCCCATCGTGGCATTGCCCTGCGGGTCCAGGTCGACCATCAACACCCGCTGCCCAAGCTGGGCCAGCCCGGCCGCCAGGTTGACCGTAGTCGTGGTCTTGCCGACGCCACCTTTTTGGTTGGCAATACAGAAAATTTTGGCCATGGTACTTGCGTTTTTTAACGGGCAGATGCCGCCCGGGTGGCGAACAGGGCTGGAGTTTACGTCAAGCGCCCAGGCCTTGACGCCGCATCCACACAATGCAACGCTCGGCATCGAGTGCAGGAACCTGCAAATGTTCCACGTGAAACACACCCACATCGGCAGGCAAGGCGGCGATTTCATCGCTGGGGTACTTGCCCTTCATCGCCAGCCAGATACCGTGTGGTGCCAGCGCGGCACGCGACCAGGCGGTGAAATCAGACAAGGCCGCAAAGGCCCGCGCACTGACCACATCGAACGGGCCACTCAACTGCTCGACCCTCGCATGCACACCGCAAAGATTGGGCAAACGCAACTCCGCCGCCACCTGCTGCACAAAGGCGGCTTTTTTACCCACGGCATCGACACAGCTGACCGACAAATTCGGGCAGCAAATCGCCATCACCACGCCGGGCAAACCGGCGCCTGAGCCGACATCCAGCAAGCGCGCAGTCGGCAAACCCAGCACTGCCAATTGCCGCTGAAGCGGGGCAACCACCGACAAGCTGTCAAAAACATGGTGGGTCAGCATGCTGGCCGGGTCGCGCAGCGCTGTCAGGTTGTAGACCCGGTTCCACTTTTGCACCAAGGCCAGATAGCTCTGCAATTGCGCTATTTGGTGCGCCGTCAAATCCACGCCCAGTTGCTGGGCGGCGAGTGGCAAGGCCGTCAGCACCGAAGCCCCACTGCCGGGAAGCAGCCCGCTCACAGCGCCGCCGCCTTGAAGTCGAGCTTTTTCAAATGCACCAGCAGCAGCGAAATGGCCGCCGGTGTCACGCCCGCCATTCTGGAGGCCAGCCCCAATGTCTCGGGCCGTTGTTGGCTCAAAGTCTGGCGCACCTCAAAGCTCAGTGCAGTCACTCCCATGTAATCAAAATCCACGGGTAGCCGAAGATTTTCATAGTGCGCAGCACGCAGCACCTCGTCTTGCTGGCGTTCGATATAGCCGGAATACTTGGCCGCAATGTCAATCTGCTCAACCACTGCATCGCACAAATCGCCCAATGTTTCACGTGAAACAGCCGTGCTTGCATACTTGCCCCCGTCCAATGTCATCAGGCTGGCGTAGTTGACGTCCGGGCGGCGCAGCAAATCGGCAAGCCGGTATTCATGCTCGATCGGCTTGCCCAGCAGCCGCTGCGACTCTGCGGCCTCCAAATTGTGCGGACTCACCCAGATCGACCGCAAGCGCTCGGTCTCAGCCGCAATCGCGTCACGCTTGCGGCTGAAGGCATCCCAACGCGCATCGTCGACAAGGCCCAGCTTTCGTCCTGCCTCGGTCAAACGCAGATCGGCATTGTCTTCACGCAGTTGCAGCCGGAACTCGGCACGGCTGGTAAACATGCGGTAGGGCTCGGTCACGCCCTTGCTGATCAAGTCATCCACCAGCACGCCCAAATAGGCCTGGTCACGCCCCGGCAGCCAAGACTCTTCACCCCGGCATTGCAGGGCCGCATTCAGGCCCGCCAACAGGCCTTGTGCAGCGGCCTCTTCGTAGCCTGTCGTGCCATTGATCTGTCCGGCAAAAAACAAACCGTCGATGGCGCGGGTCTCCAAATTACGCCGCAGCGCGCGCGGGTCAAAGTAGTCGTACTCAATCGCATAACCAGGGCGCAAGATGTGGGCTTTTTCCAGCCCCGGTATGCTGCGCACCAAGTCATATTGCACATCAAAGGGCAGACTGGTGGAGATGCCGTTGGGGTAGATTTCGTGCGTCGTCAACCCCTCGGGCTCCAAGAAAATCTGGTGGCTTTCCTTATCGGCAAAGCGGTTGATCTTGTCTTCCACACTTGGGCAATAGCGCGGCCCAACGCCTTCTATTTTTCCAGTGAACATCGGGCTGCGGTCAAAACCAGAACGAATAATCTCGTGCGTACGCGCATTGGTATGCGTGATCCAGCATGGCACTTGGCGTGGATGCATACGGGCCTGGCCCATGAAGCTGAACACCGGCAACACTGCGCTCTCACCGCCCGCCATGCCGTCACCAGGCTGTTGCGTACAGCGGCTGAAATCGATGCTGCGCCCGTCCAGCCGGGGCGGCGTACCGGTCTTGAGCCGGGCCTGCGGCAGTTGCAGCTCTTTGAGCCGGGCCGAAAGGCTTATCGCCGGTGGATCACCGGCGCGCCCCGCCGCGTAATTGTTCAGCCCAACGTGGATTTTTCCATCCAAAAAAGTACCTGCCGTCAGCACCACCGTGCGGCCTCGAAAGCGTATCCCAACCTGTGTCACGGCCCCCACCACACGCTCGCCGCTGCCGTGCGACTCCACCATCAAGTCATCCACCGCCTGCTGAAACAGCCACAGGTTCGGCTGGTTTTCCAGCCGCTGGCGAATCGCCGCTTTGTACAAAATGCGGTCGGCCTGGGCCCGGGTTGCGCGCACGGCCGGGCCTTTGGAGCGGTTCAAAATACGGAACTGTATGCCCGCAGCATCGGTCGCCAACGCCATCGCCCCGCCCAAGGCGTCGACCTCCCGGACCAGATGGCCTTTGCCAATGCCACCCAGCGACGGGTTGCAACTCATCTGGCCCAAGGTCTCAATGTTGTGGCTCAGCAGCAGGGTTTTGCAGCCCATGCGCGCGGCAGCCAACGCGGCCTCGGTGCCAGCATGGCCACCGCCAACGACGATGACGTCGAATTCTTCAGGGTATTGCATGGAAATAACGCAACGCGGTCAAACGCTGTGCAGGTAGACGGAAAGAAATAAAAGACCCAGGACTTACGCAAAATTGTCCTGGCTAGGCATTTTTCCGCAGACAGCTAGTACGGCAAGGGAAAAAACGAGGCCAGGGTGGTTTTGCGTAAGTCCTAAGACTGATTTTATCCAAGCAAGCTTTTTTCACACAGCCAAGGGGTCAGGCACGGATTTTTACGCCGATCACACCGTTGCCCCTCCTTTGCACGAGGCGCGCAACAGCCGCAAAAACCCTATTCCCACAAGTGCTTTTGTGCACGCCACGCGTGCCGGCCAGCCGCTGGGCCAGGGATTTTAAAAATCCATCTCGGCCATCCCTCAAACCACCACTAGCGATGGTGTTCCATCGATAATAAAAACGCTATATCTAGCGTTATTAGATTTGGTTGACATTCATTTCGAATATATACAAATATTACTTTGCGATATTTTAAAGACGAATTAAAAATAATCCAATTCCGGCAATTGACAACCAACAAAAATAAGACAAATACTATGCCTACGGCCACCTATTCATTCACTGGCCGATAGAAAGTGAGCTCTCTTATGCCTATCCGCGTCACCCCTGTACAAGCCCTGTTGGGCGCTGTTTGTGCCAGCTTCCTGGTGGCCGGTTGCGCCACCGGCAACAACCCCGACATCGTTCGGCAATCGAATACCCAACGCGCCCAATCGATCGATTTTGGCGTCGTCACCAACTCCCGCGCAGTCACCATCCAGGGCTCCACCACCCTCGGCACGACCAGCGGCGCGGTGATTGGCGGCGCACTCGGCAGCAACCTGGGCAGTAGCAGCTCATCCAATACCGTGGGTGCCCTGGGCGGCGCGGTTGCTGGCGGCTTTGCCGGCAATGCCATCCAAGGCAGTGCCAACCAACGCCAAGGCGCAGAAATCACGGTTCGGCTCGACTCCGGCAGAACCATGGCGGTGGTGCAAGAAGGCTCGCCCAACGCATTTCGCAACGGCGACCGGGTACGGGTTAGCTCCGACGGCCACACCACCCGGGTGACACGCGAATAAGGCGCGGCAGGCAACAACGGCACGGGCTAACTGTCATGCACTGGGCAAGCACCCCAAACGATGAAACCACGCCGCGATACGAGCACACCGCTTCCAGGGCACCCGTGGAGCTGGCTTTGCCAGGCCACTGGGTGCGCCCCCTTGAGGGGGGAGC
>JAYVXE010000401.1:0-3639 GCA_043785395.1 Burkholderiaceae bacterium
CGTGATGAACTGGAATTTGTAGCCCATCGCGCCGAGTTCGCGTTGAAACTTGGCAATCGTCGATTCGTCGAGATTTTTCTTCCAGTTGAACGACGGCGAGCAGTTGTAGGCCAGCATTTTGCCGGGGTGTACTTTGTGCACGGCGTCGGCAAACTGCTTGGCAAAGGCAAGGTCGGGCGTGCCGGTCTCGCACCACACCAGGTCGGCGTAATGGGCGTAGGCAATGGCGCGCGAGATCGCTTGGGGCAGGCCCTTTTTGGTCTTGTAAAAACCCTCGGCGGTGCGCTCACCCGTGATGAAGGGGCGGTCGTTTTCGTCGTAGTCGCTGGTCAGCAGGTCGGCGGCTTCGGCGTCGGTGCGGGCAATCACCAGGGTTGGCACGCCGTAGACGTCGGCGGCCATGCGGGCTGCTACCAGTTTTTGCACTGCTTCGGTGGTGGGAACCAGTACTTTGCCGCCCATGTGGCCGCATTTTTTGACCGAGGCCAGCTGGTCCTCAAAGTGCACGCCGCCGGCGCCGGCGCGGATCATCGCCTTCATCAGCTCGAAGGCGTTGAGCACGCCGCCAAAGCCGGCTTCGGCGTCGGCAACGATGGGCGCGTGGTAGTCGACATAGCCTTTGTCGCCAGGGTTGATGCCCTTGGACCATTGGATTTCATCGGCGCGGGTAAAGCTGTTGTTGATGCGCTCGACCACTTTGGGGACCGAGTCGACCGGGTAGAGCGACTGGTCGGGGTACATCGCTGCGTAGCCGTTGTTGTCGGCCGCGACTTGCCAGCCCGACAGGTAGATCGCCTTGATGCCGGCCTTGACCTGCTGCATCGCCTGTCCGCCGGTGAGGGCGCCCAGGCAGTTGACGTAGTCCTCGTTGTGCAGCAGGTGCCAGAGTTTTTCGGCACCGCGCCGCGCCAGCGTGTTCTCGATTTGGAACGAGCCGCGCAGACGCACCACGTCGGCGCCGCTGTAGCCGCGCTTGATGCCTTTCCAGCGCGGGTTTTGGGCCCAGTCTTTTTCAAGGGCAGCGGCTTGCTGCTCACGGCTGAGTTGTTCGTTGAAGGTTTGGGGCATGGCAGGACTCCGGACTAAGTTGAGGAAAGGGAAAATGGGCGGCGAGCGCTGGGTTGCAGCGGCTTGTCTGGGGTTGATTCTAAGTCTTATATAAGACTGAAAACAATCTTGTGTCTTATACAAGACATAAATTTTCGCCCATGAAATCAATGGCTTATGCCAAGTTTTTCGCCATAAGAAATGACATTTCTTATATTGAGAGAAAAATGCGGCGTTGCAGCATTCGGGATTTCATGATGGACGTTTGTTTTTCGCAATGTGAAATTAGCCTGTTCCGGCAGCTGCTGCGTGCGTGAGGCGCCCGTGCTTGCGCGCTCAGGGTTGAAAATTTCTATGGAAAAATGGCTTTGCCGCTTGTTGAAGCCGCTCCCTGGCGCCTGCGCCCGGCCCGCCACCGCACACGACGGGCGACGACAATCGTGCCTTCAAATTTCTCCTCCACTGCCAAAATTTTTCAGAAAAGAGTGCCTGTGTTCAAGAACATCATCCTGTTTCGTCTAGCGCCAGAGTGGTCGATGGCGCGCGAGCAGATCGAAGAAAGCCTTCAAAAAACGCCGTTTACCGAATGCGGGCTCAGCCAAGAGCGCTCCTTTGGCTGGGTCAGCCCACGCGGCGAAGCGCATGGCGCGCTGGTCGAGGCCGTGGGCGGCCAGTTCATCTTGAGGTTCATGAGCGAGAGCAAGGCGGTACCCGCCAGCGTGCTGGCGCGCAAGGTCAAAGAGATGGCGGCCCAAATTGAGGCCACAACCGGGCGCAAGCCTGGCAAAAAAGAGACCAAGGAGTTGAAGGACGAAGCCAAGCTGGCGCTGCTGCCGCTGGCCTTTACCAAGCAGGCCGCAACCCTTGTTTGGATCAACATTGCGCAGCGCTGGCTGGTGGTGGGTGCGGGCAACCAGGGGCGGGCCGATGAAATCGTGACCAATTTGGTCAAGGCGCTGGACGGCTTTGGCACCGCCGAGTTGCAGACCACCAGCTCGGCGGCGGTGGCGATGTCCGAGTGGTTGACCAGCCAGGAGCCACCGCCCGGCTTTAGCATCGAGCGCGAATGCGAGCTCAAGGCCAGCGACGACAGCAAGGCCGTGGTGCGCTACTCCAAGCATCCGCTCGATATCGAAGAGGTCAAGCAACACATTGCCAGCGGCAAAGTGCCGACCAAGCTGGCCATGGGCTGGGACGACCGAATCTCGTTTGTGCTGACCGACACCATGCAGGTGAAGAAGCTGAGCTTTTTGGACGTGGTGTTTGAGGGCCAGCAGGCCAACGACAAGGGCTTTGACGCTGACGCAGCCATCGCAACGGGCGAGTTGGTGCAGATGATTCCCGACCTGGTTGCGGCTTTGGGCGGCGAGTTGTCGCTGCTCGGCTGAGTCCTGCCGCAGCAGGACATGGGCGCGCGGGCGTGCTCCCCGCTCGGGTAAGCTTGGCCGCATGTGGCCCTATATTCTGAGACGCGTATTGCTGATGCTGCCGACCCTGTTCGGGGTTTTGCTATTGACTTTTGTGGTGGTGCAGTTTGTGCCTGGCGGGCCGGTTGAGCAGTACCTGGCCGAGGCCCGGGCCGGGGCTGGCGCACTCGGGGCCGAGGGCAGCAGCAGCTACCGGGGCGGGCAGGGCGTTGATCCGCAGCGCATCGCGCAAATCAAGGCGCTGTATGGCTTTGACAAACCCGCGCATGTGCGTTTCATGCACATGCTGGGGCAATTTGCGCGTTTTGATCTGGGGCAGAGCTTTTTCCAGAACAAAAGCGTGGCAGATTTGATTTGGGAAAAACTACCGGTCTCGCTCAGCCTCGGACTGTGGACCTTCTTCATCAGCTATTTGGTGGCGGTGCCGCTGGGGGTGGCCAAGGCTGTGCGCGCCGGCTCACGCTTTGACTTCATCACCAGCGTGCTGGTGCTGATCGGCTACGCCATCCCCGGTTTCGTGCTGGGCCTGGCTTTGCTGGTCATTTTTGGAGGCCAGTTGCAGTGGTTTCCGCTGCGCGGGCTGACCTCTAGCAACTGGGCCGAGCTGGGTTGGGGGGCGCGCATTGTTGACTACCTGTGGCACATCACGCTGCCGGTGACGGCCATGGTGCTCGGCAGTTTTGCGGTCACGGCGATGCTGACAAAGAATGCTTTTCTTGAAGAAATCCGCAAACAGTATGTGCTGACGGCACGCGCCAAAGGCTTGTCGCAGCGCCAGGTGCTGTGGGGCCATGTGCTGCGCAACGCCATGATCCCGATCATTGTGGGTTTCCCGGCGGCCTTTATCGGCGCTTTCTTTACCGGTGCCTTGTTGATCGAAACCCTTTTCTCGCTCGATGGCCTGGGGCTGCTCAGCTACGAAAGCGTGATTCGGCGTGACTACCCGGTCGTGCTGGGCACGTTGTACTTTTTCACCCTGATCGGGCTGGTGACCAAGCTGGTGTCGGATCTTTGCTATGTCTGGGTTGACCCGAGGGTGCGCTTCGACTGACCATGGCCGCTACGTTCGGCCACGGCAGGCGGGAATATGTGCCGAACTGCCGAACTGCCGAGCTGCCGAGCTGCCGAGCTGCTGAGTTGCCGAGCTGCCGAGCTGCTGAGTTGC
>JAYVXE010000402.1:0-3632 GCA_043785395.1 Burkholderiaceae bacterium
AGCTGCAACTCAGCCTGCCCTCGGCCGACACTGAGGCCCAGCGCGACTATCCCGAAGAGGTGAGCGTCATCATCAGCAGCGACGGCGCCTACACCGTCAACCACACGGCACTGGCCGGGGGCGACGTGGCCGCGTTGGCGCAGGCCTTGCAAGGTGCGGCGAGTGCGCAAAGCGTTGTCGTCATCAGCGCTGACGCGCGCGCCACGCACCAGTCGGTGGTGAGTGTGATGGAGGCGGCGCGGCGCGCCGGCCTGTCGCAAATCACCTTTGCAACCCAACCCAGCACCCACTGATGCCGCAGCGGCCACCCCCGTCGCGCTGGCAGCCCCTGTTGTTGCAGGCCTGGCGTCGGCGCGGTGCGCTGGCCTGGTTGCTGTGGCCGCTTTCCTTGGTTTACCGGATGTTGGTGGCGCTGCGCCGTGGGCTGTATGCACGCCAATGGCTGGCCAGCACCCGCGTGTCCGTGCCGGTGGTCGTGGTGGGCAATGTGGTGGCGGGTGGCGCGGGAAAAACGCCGCTGGTGATCGCCTTGGTCCAGCACTGGCAAGCCCGTGGGCTGCGGGTGGGCATCGTCTCACGCGGCTATGGCCGCCGCAGCCGCGACTGCGTCGAAGTACGGCCCGACAGCCCGCTGTCTGAGAGCGGCGACGAGCCGGCCCTGCTGCGCCGCACCACGCAGGCCCCGGTCTTTGTGGCCGCGCGCCGCGCCGAGGCCGCGCAGGCCTTGCTGGCGCGCTACCCAGCCACCCAGGTGCTGGTCTGCGATGACGGTTTGCAGCATCTGGCGCTCCAGCGTGATCTGGAGATTTGTGTGTTTGACGACCGGGGCGTTGGCAACGGCTTTTTGCTGCCCGCCGGGCCGCTGCGCGAGCCCTGGCCGCGCCCGGTCGATGTGGTCTTGCACAGCGGCCTACACCCGGCCTTTGCCGGCCTTACCGCGCAGCGGGCCTTGGCGCCCTATGCGCTGCGCGCCGACGGGAGCCGGCTGGCCTTGCACCAGCTACAGCCGCCACTGCTGGCCTTGGCCGCCATTGCCCAGCCCGAGGCTTTTTTTGCCATGCTGCGGGCGCTGGGCCTGGAATTAAGCCAAACACTGGCTTTGCCAGACCACTATGATTTTAATAGCATGAAACGCACGTGGGATAAGCGTTACAGCGTTATTTGCACAGAAAAAGATGCCGTCAAACTGTGGGCGTTCCAACCCGATGCGTTGGCCGTGCCTTTGGCCTTCACGCCGGAGGCCGCCTTCTTTGCCGCCGTCGATCAGCGCTTGGCTGGCGCGCTATCATCCGACGACGCGGCTGGCCTGTTGGCAGCACAACCCACCATTGGCGGTGCGCCAGTTGGTGTGCCACGGCCCTGACAAAGACCTTTTAAAGACCTTTATGGACAGCAAACTTCTTGAACTGCTGGTATGCCCGATCACCAAAGGGCCACTCGCCTACGACCAGGCGCGCCAAGAGCTGACATCGCGTAGCGCACGGCTGGCCTATCCGGTGCACGACGGCATTCCGTTGCTGCTCGAATCGGCAGCACGCACACTGAGCGACGAAGAGCTGGGGCTGTGAGCCCCACGACGGCCAGCCAGCAGGCCACGGCCCCATCCAGTTCGCCGCCCTTTACCGTCTTGATCCCGGCCCGCATGGCCTCGACCCGGCTCCCGGGCAAACCCCTGCTCGACATTGGCGGCCTGCCGATGGTGGTGCGCGTGGCCCAGCGTGCCGCCTGCTCGCAGGCCCAGCGGGTGGTGGTGGTGGCCGACCATGCCGACATCTTGCAGGCCTGTGCCGAGCACGGTATCGAGGCCTTGCTGACCAGCCGCGACCATCTCTGCGGCAGCGACCGGCTGGCCGAAGCCTGCGCATTGCTGGACTTGGCCGCCGCGACCTTGGTCGTCAATGTGCAGGGCGACGAGCCACTGATTGCACCGGCCTTGATCGACGCCGTGGCTGCGTTGCTGACCCAAAGGCCCGAAGCCAGCATGGGCACGGCAGCCCACGCGATTGACCAACTGGAAGACTTTTTGAGCCCCCATGTGGTCAAAACCGTGCTCGATCAGCGCCAGCTCGCGCTCTACTTCAGCCGTGCACCTATCCCCTGCTGGCGCGACGCCCCCGGTACAGCGCCCGCACTGCCCACGCCAGCGCCGCTGCGCCATATCGGTATCTATAGTTACCGCGCCAGTTTTTTGCGCAGCTACCCACAGCTTGCGCCCGCACCGCTGGAGCTTAGCGAATCGCTCGAACAGTTACGGGTGCTCTGGCATGGCCACCGCATTGCCGTGCACACCAGCGCCGAGGCGCCCGGCCCAGGGGTGGATACGGCTGAAGATTTGGCACGGGTACGCCTTCTTTTTGCCTGACCCTGGGCGAAAAGGGGGTGCATACGGGGTGCATGCAGGCGGCATGCGGTTGCCACAAGCCAGCCCGTAGCGGCTGCCACGGTAGGTGCGCCAAAGTGCGCGTGCTACACACTTTTGGCCAATTCAGGTGCACTGCGGCGCTACGCGCTGCGGCGGTCGATTTTTCGGCTCAGGATGATCGAGGTCTGGGTTTGCCGCACGCCTTCGATCTGGCCGATGCGGTCAAGCAGGGCGTCGAGCTGTTCGTGGGTCTCGCAGCGCAGCAGCACCAAGTAGTCCAAGGTTCCACTGACGGTGCAGGCCTCTTCCACTTCGGGCATGCGGTGCAAGGCTTGCAAAACGATGGCCGTGGTTTTGGGCAAGATGCTTAGGCCGCAGTAGGCACGCACGGCCGCTTGGTCAAGCTGGCGGCCCAGCCGCACGCCGTAGCCGCTGACCACGCCGCTGCGTTCGAGCCGGGCGATGCGGGCGACCACCGTGGTGCGCGCCAAGTGCAGTTTGCGCGCCAGCAACGCCGTGGGCTCGCGGGCATTGGCCTGCAGCAGGCTGAGAAGGTGGCGGTCGGTGTCGTCAAGGGTGGGGGTCATGGTGGAGGGGGGTGGACGCATAAAGGATGTTGCGGCGAAAGTCATCGTCATTATGGCGTTTTCATTCGTATTTGTGACGCTTTCCTCGCTACACATTGACAGGCTTCGCGCCTACGATCTCAGGCTGAAGCGCTGGCACAGGCGACAGCAGGCGGGTTGCTTGATGCGTGCCAAACCCCATCCAGGCCCACGGGCCAGCCATTTTTATAGAAAGGCCGTGCGCCATGATTTCCTCTACCAGCTCTGCTGCCGTTCGCTCCATTTTGATTCTTGGGGCGGGCAAGATCGGCCTCGCAATGGCCTTGTTATTGCGCCGTGCGGGGGGCTACCGGGTGCTGCTGGCCGACCATGATCCGGCCCGGGTGCGGTTGTTGCAAGGCCTGGATTTTGAGGCTGTGGTATTGCCAGACGCGGCGGCCTTGCCGGCGCTGATCGCGCCTTGCTATGCGGTCTTGAACGCCTTGCCGTTCCACCGCGCACTGGCGGTCGCGGGTCTGTGCGTGGCGGCCCGGGTGCATTACTTTGACCTGACCGAGGACGTGGCCAGCACCCAGGCGATCCGCGCCTTGGCGGTTGGCGCACACAGCGTGCTGATGCCGCAGTGCGGCTTGGCGCCAGGCTTTATCGGCATCGTTGGCAATGATTTGGCGGGCCGTTTTGAGCGTTTGCTCGATTTGCGCATG
>JAYVXE010000403.1:0-3623 GCA_043785395.1 Burkholderiaceae bacterium
GGCTGCCGGTGACCTGGATGCCGCTCGTGCACAGGGTGTTGGCGGCAAAGTAGAGCATCGGCGTGGTCACCGCGCCCACATCAATCACCTCGATGCCTGCCGCCACCAGCCCGCGTACCAGCGCCGCTGCCAGCGCGGGGCCGCTGAGCCGGCCATCGCGCCCCACGGCCACGACGCGCTCGCCGGCGCGCTGCGCTGCCCGGCCAAAGGCCCGCCCGAGCGCTTCGGCCACCGCCTCGTTCACCGTGGACGGCACGACGCCGCGAATGTCATAGGCTTTGAAAATGGAGGCAGCAAGTTGCATGGAGTCAATCCTGGATCGGAGGGCAAAAGGGAGGCAATACCGGCGCTATTCTAAAAGCGCCGCCCCGGCCAGCCGCCTGCGCCCACGGCACCGGTAACAATACGTTCTGCGGTGCGGCTTGCCACAGCGGAACAGATGCCCTGCTACACACCACAAACGCCCCACCAACCCTTGACAGGATTTGCATGCCAACCCAACGCCCCTCACACCTCTGGCCGCAGGCTGCGCCATGAGCGCCAAACCGGCCCCTTGGCTCGGCCAGTTCCTGTTGCTGGCCTCAATTTGGGGCGCATCTTTCTTGTTCACGCGGCTGGGTGCGCTCGAATTTGGCCCGTTTCCCACGGCCGGAGTACGGGTTGCGGTGGCGGCTGCGGCCTTGCTGCCGCTGGCCTTGCTGCGCGGGCACGGCGCAACTTTGCGCCGCCATTGGCGGGTAATTCTGTTCGCGGGCGTGCTCAATTCGGCCATTCCGTTCGCCTTCTTTGCCTATGCTGTGCTGTCGATCAACACGGGCATGGCGTCGATTTTGAACGCCACCGTGCCGCTGTTTGGCGCCCTGATTGCCTGGGCCTGGCTGGGCAACCGGCTGACCGGTCTGCGCTGGCTCGGCCTGCTGATCGGCTTTGTCGGGGTTGCGCTGCTGGCCTTGCAAAAAGCCAGCTTCCAGCCCGGCGGCAATGGGCTGGCGCTGCTGGCCTGCCTGGCTGCGTCGATTTGTTACGGCTGCGCCGCCAGCTTTGCCCAACGCCACCTGAGCGGCCTGCCCCCGCTGGCCACCGCAGCGGGCAGCCAACTGGGGGCAACGTTGGCGCTGGCACTGCCAAGCCTTTGGTTTTGGCCCAGCACCATGCCCGGCGCCGGCGCCTGGGCCGCCGTGGTCGGTCTGGGTGTTGTGTGCACCGGCATTGCCTACATCTTGTATTTCCGCATCATTGAGCGGGTCGGCCCGAGCCAGGCGCTGGCCGTGACCTTTGTCGCGCCGGTGTTTGCACTGCTGTACGGTGCGCTGCTGCTGGGTGAGCGCATCACCCCGTGGATGCTGGGCTGCGGCGTGGTGATTGTGCTGGGAACGGCGCTTTCGACCGGTCTGTTGCCGCGCGCCGCGCCAGCACTCACATCGCCCCGGCGACGACGTTGATGCCCAGCGCCAACAAGGCCATGTTGAAACCAAACGAGAGCACGCTGTGCACCAGGGTCAGCCGCCGCATGGCACGCGAAGTGGCCTGCACGTCCGACACCTGGGACGTCATGCCGACACCGTAGGCGTAGTACAGGAAATCAAAATAATCCGGCGCCGCCGAGCCCGGAAATTCCAAGCCCGGGCCACCCGCTTCGGGCTGCAGGGCCGCTTGGTAGTAGCGGTGCGCATAGTGGAACGCAAACACCATGTGGATGGTGAACCAGGACGCGGCCAAGGCCAGCAGCGCCAAGGCGATATGGGCCAAGCGCGCACCCGCAGCCAACGACTGGGCCTGCTGCAAAACCATGGCAATCGCCCCCACACTGAGCAAAACGGCGAGCAGCATCAACAGAAAAATCACGGCATTGGAGGGGTCTTGCACCTGCGCCCGGGCGCGTGTGCGCCCCGCATCAAAGCTGTGCGCCAGCCACCACGCCAAGGCCAAATAGGTGAAGGCGCCCACGCACCAGCCCAGCAGTGCACGGGTTGGCGCCTGCATGGCGGTGGGCCAGAACGCAACCAGCAAGCCCGCCAGCGCGCCGTACAAGATGCGCTGGCGGGCCGTGGTTTGCGCCAGATGCTGGAGCTGGCGCGGCCATCGTCGCAATGGTTTTTTGTGCATGGCGGCTGGCCGGTCCGGCTTACTTGATCAGCGCATGCAGCGCTTTGAAGTCAGGGTGCTCGGCGCTGCGCAGCCACTCGAACAACACCATCTCGGTCGTCACCAGCTCGGCCCCGGCACCGGCCAAACGGTCAAATGCGGCGTCCCGGTTGCGCTCGGTGCGCGAGCCGCAGGCATCCACCACAACCCAAACTTCAAATTCGTCGTCGATCAAGTCGAGTGCGGTTTGCAGCAAGCACACATGGGCCTCGCAACCCGCCACCAGCACGCTCGGGCGCTCCACCGCCTCGCTGCCGGGCGGTTTTTGCAGGTGTTTGGGCAAGCTGCGGGCATTGCCCTGGCTGCTCTGGCTGCTCTGGGCTGGGCGCGTCGGCGGGCGCAACCACTCGCCCAAGCCCTCTTCAACGGCACTGAAATGCATCTTGCTCAAATTGCGCTGGCACAGCGCGCGCAACCCAGGGTCGTTTTCGCCCAGTTTGGAGGGGTTTTGCTCGGTGCCCCAGACGGGGATTTGCAAGTGCCGCGCCGCTTGCGCCAGCCGCAGCGCATTGGCCAGCACCGCCGGGCCGTCCGAGATCACTGGCAATAAACGTGTTTGGTAGTCGACCAAGACCAATTGGGATTCAGCAGCGTCGAGCAGCATGGGATTCCTTTCATTGAAACAAGAGACTGTAACTATTCCTGTGAACCGGGTTGCGCACGGTTTTTGCAAAAACCCAGATTCTGGGATGGCTGGGGAGATAAGTTTTTAAAGCTATTAAAAACATAGCAATATAATCAATATACATATGCGGTACAAGTGTTTTTAGCAATAATTTTTTAAAATTCTCTATCCGTTTAAATTGACCGGGGTTTCCCCTTGTCAATTTAAACACCTCAAAAAAACCCAAATCAAATCAACAACTTACAAATAAAACCTCGACTTATGCACAGTTTTTCCTGTGGTAAGCTCCGCCCCCATGACAAAGTGGCTATTAACCCTCTCGCTCTCACTCACCTGCTTGGTGAGCTATGCAACCCCCTCCGCCGAGGAGGCCGACCCCCTGCTGGCCGACAAAGGCCTGCTGATTCAGCTGGACGAAGCCCGCAGCCGGGTCACCGGCAAAGCCTCGGACATCGTCTTCAACGCCGTCGGCTTCATGGGTGTTCCCTACACCCGTGGTGGTAACAATGTCGAAGCCGGTTTTGACTGCAGCGGCTTTGTGCGCTCGATGTTCGAGCAAACTGCGGGCCTGTTGCTGCCGCGCCGCGCCAGCGAACAAGCGGCGGCCACCCAGTTGATCGACAAATCCGATCTCAAGCCCGGTGACCTGGTGTTCTTCAACACCTTGCGCCGCGCATTCAGCCATGTCGGCATCTATGTGGGCGATGGCAAATTCATCCATTCGCCCAAGCCCGGCGCCCAAGTGCGGGTAGAGAACATGCAAGTCAACTACTGGCGAACGCGCTTTGACGGCGCGCGCCGCGTGACCTCCCAGCTCGACAGCGGCAGCGCACTGCATTAATTTGGCCCACCC
>JAYVXE010000404.1:0-3618 GCA_043785395.1 Burkholderiaceae bacterium
GGCCAGCGCAGCGAAGCCCCCTCCAGGATGCCGCAGAACCGGCTTTGCCGGGCTGCTGGCATCGCCCCCGGTAGGGGGTGGGCGGGCTACACGAAGTGAGCCCAACCTGGGGGCGAGCTCTACTTTCCGGCTGCCGTGCGCCACTGCTTGATGAACTCCAAGCGCTTGTCCTGCTTCAGGTAGTCAAGCAGGCTCGCGTCCACCGGAATCGGTTTGAGCGCGGTGCCCAGCTTCTTGGTCAGGCCGGCCAAGTCGTTGTCGCCGGGGATGTCTTCGCGCAGCGAGGCCAGGTCCGACTGGTTGGCCATGATGTCCTGGCCCTTGACCGACAGCATGTAGTCGAGCCAGAGCTTGGCGGCGTTCTTGTTCTTGGCTTTTTTGCTGATGAAGGCAATCCGCGAGACGACAAGGTTGTAGTCGGTCGGGTAGGCCACGCCGAGCGAAGGGTCGGCCTTGGCGCGGGTCTCGGCATAAGAGCCAAGGATGTTGTAGCCCAGCAGGTTCTCGCCCGAAGAGACCCGCTCCATCATGGTGCCGGTCGACGACTGCACCACCAGGCCCGCCTTGGCGATGTCGCGCAAAGTGTCAAAGTAGGCCGGGTCATTGCGCATGTCCTGCACCGCCATCATGAAGCCCAGCGCCGACTTTTCAATATCGTAGGTGGTGACCTTGTTCTTAAACTTGTCGGGCTGGCTGGCCACCAGCTTGGCCAACGCGCTGTGCGTGGTCGGCACATCAACAGCGGGCAGCAAGCGCTTGTTGTAGATAAAGACCGCCGGCTCGTAGGTGGTGCCGTAGGCCGTGTCCTTCCAAACCGCCCAGCTTGGCAGCTTGGGGGCCTCGGGCGACTTGTAGGCCAGGCCGTAATCGGCCGCCAGCTTGAGCGCCGAATCCATCGACGAGCTCCAGACCAGGTCAGCGCTGCCACCGCCGGCCGCCTGCTCGCTGATGTAGCGGTTGTAGATCTCGGTGCTGTTCATGTCGTTGTACTCGACCTTGATGCCGGGATGCAGCGCCTCGAAACCCTTGATGATGGGCGCGGCAGCCTTGGTGTCGGTGGTCGCGTAAATCACCAGCTTGCCTTCTTTTTTGGCACCATCGATGATCTTTTGGTAGTCGGCACTGACCGGCTGGGCTTGTGCCAGGGCACTGCCCGCAGCCAAGCCCAGGGCCATCGCGCACACCAGTGCACGGCGTGAAAAAAGAGGCATGTGTATCTCCAGAGGTATGAGGGGCCGCTTGTTCTGCGGCTTGGAAAGGATCAAAGTTAGGACTTACGCAAAGCGACTCCATGCAAGGCACCCCGACGCAGACAGTACTGGCGTACGGCCAGGAGGGGAAACGCCGCTGGGGACGTTTTGCGTAAGTCCTAAAAGAGCGGGTCAAGCCCGGCCTCCATGCCTGCTCCGACCCAGGTGGGCCAGCCAAGCCAGCCCATCTTGTCTTGATCTTAGGAGCCGCATACTGTCAGCGTCCTGTCATGCCGCCGCCGCGCCCCGGTGCAGTCCAGAAAAAAACCGTGGAAATCCTTAGCTGACAAGGCCTTGCACGCGTATTAGGGGTTTTCCCTTGGGATCGATGAAGAGTCCTTTTTCGGCTGCTGGGCAGCGGCCACCGCACAGGGTTGGTGCGCCGCGCTGTCGCTCACCAAACGCCGCCAGTTGCGCACAAAACGGGCCTGGCGCAACTGGTCCAGCCCCACCAGCAGCGTCGGGTTCAAGGCCACCGCTTGCAGCACGCCCTTGCTGCGCGCACGCACCGTGTCGGCCGTCCACGGCCCTGGCGTGCCGTCGACAATGGCGCCCAAAGCCGGTTGCTGCGCCAAAGTTTGCTGGCCCACCGGTGACAACAGCCAATCCACCCACTCACGCGCCAATTGCGGCTGCGGCGCATGGCGCGTGATCAACAGCGCACGCGCCAGCACCAGCCCGTAGTCCTGGGGAAACACCAGGCCAATGCGGGCCCCGCCCGCCTGGCGCGCCAGCGCGTACGAGCCCAGCACGTTGTAGCCAAGATCGAGCTCGCCCCGCTCGACCGCCGCGATCATCTCGGCACTGCTGTTCGACAGGCGCAGTTGCACCTGGCCAAAGGCATTCATCAAGCCCCAAAAACTGGACGACACCTGCTCGTCCTGCACCGCCAGCAAATAGCCCAGACTGCTGCTGCCAATGTCGTAGCTGCCAACCCGGCATTGCAGGTTGGCGGCATCGGTCTCCAGCAAGTGCAACAGCGCCTGGCGCGAACGCGGCACATTGGCCTCGGTAAAACGCTGCGGGTTGTAGACCATCACCACCGGCTCAAAAGTGAAGCCGAACACCTCATCGCGCCAGCGCGCCCAGGCCGGCAGCAGGGCGGCAAACGGCGAGGCATGGCGCTGCGCATAACCGTCATTGGCGAGCCGGATCAGTGAATCCACCGAAGAGCTGAGCAACACATCCACCTGCGGCAACTGCCCGCCCAGCATGGCATCCGACAACGCCCGCCCGCCCATCTCGTGGTAGGCGATATTGACCAGCGGGTACTGCGCTTGAAAAGCCAAAATCAAAGGCGCCATCACCGGCGTATCGGTCGGCCCGGCCAGCGTCAGCCATTGCCCGCCGGCCCGCGCCGCCGCAAAGCGGGTCACCAGGGGCGGCGCCGACGTCGCCGCAATGATGGGCGCTAAAGCCACGCTGGGCAGGCGTGTCGGCGCCGTGGCCGTGGCCAACACGCCTGCCGTAGCAGCCCAGGACAGACTGGGCGCGGCAAGCGCCAAGAAGACAGCAACAGCCACCCACAGCCCCAACCGCAACCTGGGCGCCAGCTGACAAAACCGAGCCGCGCCAAGATCGAGCGGGTCTTCAACAGGCAAGAAGCGCATAGCGTGCAAGATTTTTCGCAAAAGATAGGCCGCGCAGTGTAGCGAATCGGCGGCGGGATTGGTGTGGACGACCATAAGACGAATACCTGCTTATAATCAACGTACATCCGCCCCTTGGCAGTAAGCTCTCCCAACCATCCTGGGAATGTGCCGAACCCCTGGGGCTTTTTCGTTTCTGCCACAACCTGCGCAGGAGCCCCCCATGGGCAGCCAGCAAATCGCAATCCTGATTGATGGTGGATTTTTCCTGAAGCGCCTGCGCCAGCTGCTGCCTGCTGGGCAGATCGACACTCCAGAAAAAATCGTGCGCTGTGTGCGAAAACTGTGTTTTGCCCATGTGCTGCGGCTCAAAGGTGGTACGCAGCCGCAAAGACCAGCCCAAGGAAGCACACCCCAAAAACCGTGGTGCACGGGCACACCCAAGTCTTCCTGCTGCGGCAGCAAGTCCGTGACCGCAGCCCCACAACAACCACCGCCGCCGGGCGCGTGAATCTCGAGCACATCGCCGGGCTGCATCTCGACTTGGCTGCTGTGGGCCAGTGACGCAATCTGCCCGTTGGCGCGCAGCACTTGGATGTAGCCGACTTGGCCAGGATTTTTCCGCTGCATGAATTCACCAAGATGACAGACCACAAAGACCCGGCGTATGTTGATGCGGTACTAGCAGCCTGTCGGACTTGGGGAGCGCCGGCTGCAAATCGACCGCAGCGGTCCATTTTTGGCTTCGCCGCTCTTCGAGAACACCGTCTTTTTGGCCC
>JAYVXE010000405.1:0-3616 GCA_043785395.1 Burkholderiaceae bacterium
GGGGGCCAGGCCAAACACCGGCGCGGCACCCAACACCGGCAACCCAACACCGGCAGCCAAACATCGGCAACCGGGGCCGCACCATCGCCCACCACTGGCAGTGCGCAGGCAGCCCAAAGTCCTGCGAGTCCATCGCTCCATCGCTCCACCGTGCCTCGGCACCGTGGCCAGAGCCTTCGCTCCTAATGGTAAACCCTTGGTTTAATGGAAAACCTGCTATACCGAAATCACGCCTTGATTGTTAAATTCCTTAAATTTACGGTCCATTTTACCAATACAGTTAAGCAGCAAAAAACCACTGAAAAATTCTCAAAAATCCAGAATCAAACCAAAAACCACCCTAACATCAGTTATAAACCGTCTGTTCAATGTGCCATAGCGGCTGATCCCCATCAGCAGTGGCCACCCAAAGCAGCAACGGTGGCTTGGGCCAAGAGCTTCTTGGCAGCAGACGCAGCGGCACCCGCTACGCATGGGCTGGCCAAGCAAACCCAGCCCAAAAAAATCAAGGGACTTCCCATCGCCCGCCCTTAAAGCAGCAAGAAAGAGGAAAAAAATGCACGATTTTTCAGAGTTTTCGTTATCGCACACAGCCAACACAGCCAACACAACAGACGCAGCACGACCCCGCATTGCCTTGCTCGAGGATGTCGTTGCCGAACGCGACGAAGTTCAAAAATTATTGCAAGACAATGGTTTTGATTTCAAATGGCAAAGCACCGGCACGGCATTTTTAAAAATGCTGCAACGGGAAACTTTTGACCTGCTGCTGCTGGACTGGGGCGTACCCGATATGACCGGCCTGGAAGTCTTGCGCCGTGTCCGTGGCGGCAATAAAGGCAGTACCGTGCCGGTACTCATGCTGACCGCCCGCACCAGTGAGTTTGAAACCGTGCAGGCGCTCAACAGCGGCGCCGACGACTACATGGGCAAGCCGTACCGGCCATTTGAGTTACTGGCCCGGCTGCAAGTGCTGCTGCGCAGCCGCTCGCAGCGGCAAACGCGGGGCGTGGAGACGATCGACGATATGCAGTTTGACCCAGCCCGTTTTTCCGTCTGCCGCCAGGGGCATGCGCCGGTTATTTTGTCGCACAAAGAGTTCGAGGTCGCCCGCTTGCTGTTCCTGCATTTGGGCCGCCCCTTGTCACGCACCCATTTGCACGCCTCGGTCTGGAGCGAGGCACGGCCTTCCACCCGAACCATTGACACCCACGTCTCGCGCATCCGCCACAAACTCGACCTCACCCTTGAACACGGATACAAGCTGCAATCCCTGTACGGCTTTGGTTACCGACTGGACCGGGTCTCCAACCATCTTGACATGCAGTCCTACACCGAGCTGATGCAGACCGACGCGGAGGCGCTTGGCACGGTCGATACCGCCCCAGAAATGCCCGAGCCGCAGTACCGGGAATTCAACTAATGAAGCTGCCCATGTGCAAGCCCCGACAGCTTGCCCGTTGATGCCAGAACTGCTCACAACACAGGGGCCGCTACCTGCCCCCGCGCAGGGCCAGCGCCGTATCCGCTGGGGCTTGCTCGGGCAATGGCTGAGCTGTGTCGGCGTGGTTTTGCTGTTTGCCGCCTGGGCCCAGCACAGCTCCTTCTTGCAACGCCTGGATGGGGCGTTCTACGACAACGTGCTGCGCTTGGACGCGCATCCCGCCGCCGCCGATATTTTGATCATCGCCATCGATGAGAGCAGTTTGACCAGCCTTGGCCGCTGGCCCTGGGCACCCCGTGTGCACGTCCAGCTGCTGGAGCAGTTGATTGCGGCCAAGCCCCGGGCGGTAGCACTCGATTTGCTGCTCCCCAGCTCGTCGGCAAACGAAGAGCATGTGCTGGTACAGACCTTGGAGCGCCTGCGCCAGCACAGCGCCGTCTTCTTGCCGATAGGGGTTAGCAAGCCCCAGGTGCTGGGCGACACGCCCGAAATACTGCGCCCCACGCCAGCGATAGAGCAAGCCGTGACCGCCCTAGGCCATACGCACGAAGCCCTGGCCTCGGATGGCCTGGTTCGCAGCCAATACCTGCGTGAAGGCACGGCGCACCAAATGTGGCCCAGCTTGGCTTGGCGTCTTTTTGCCAGCAGCGGGGTCGACCAGCCGGCCCTGCACGCCAACTACTGGCATGGCCTTGACGCGCCCCCAGACGACACCGGCTGGCGGCGCGAGAGCCAGGTCATGCTGCCGTTTTCAGGCCCCAGCGGCCATTACCGCACGGTGTCCTACGCCAGTGTGCTCAAGGGCGAGATTGCGCCGGCCTTCATCCAAGACAAACTGGTCCTGGTCGGCTTGACCGCAAGCGGTCTGGGCGACCAATATGCCTCACCTTTTTCGGGCTCCGACGGGCTGTTGCCAGGCGTTGAAATCAGTGCCGTGGCGCTTGACGGCTTGCTGACCAATCGCTTGCTGCTGCCGCTGGCCCCCAGCTTGCAGCAAGGCTTGGTGGCGACAGTACTGTTGCTGTGGATGCTGCTGCTGTGGCGCATGACACCGCGCACCAGTTTTTTCGCCTTGCTCGGACTGCTGGTGGTCGGCGGCCTGGCCAGTGCCTGGCTGCAAATCAATCTGCGCCTGTGGTGGCCTCCGGCCGTGCTCTTGGTCTCGATTTTGCTCGGCTACTTGCTGTGGAACTGGCTGCGCCTGCTGGCCTTGCTGGCCGATGTGCGGCGGCGCGCGGCCGCCCTCCACGGCGACAGCTCAGGGGGGCAAGCGCCCGCAGTCAGAATGGCACGGGCAGCGCGGACTGGCGATGGCTGGCAAAAAGTACTCGACAGCCTGGACGAGGGCATCCACGCCGAGCTGAGCGCCCACCAGCGGCTGCGGCAAACCCTGGAGCGGCTGCCCGAGGCCGTGCTCTTGGTCGACCACAACGGGCAGGTGCAAATGGTCAACGCCCATGCACGGCGCCTGCTCAACGAGCCCATCGATTTGTTGCAACCCACCCCGGCTTGGCAAAACTTGATGCAGGCCATCCAAAACCAGGCCGCCAGCCAAAGCCCTACCGGCATCGAGCTGGCACTGCGCCCTGACGTCACGGTACTGGTGCGGGTCAGCGCCGCGCCCGCGCTGATGGAGTCGCCGCCGCCGTTGCAACCGGCTCCGGCCCAAACGCCATGGTGGATCGTGACGCTGGTCGATATCAGTGCACAAAAATCCGCCCAACTGCAACGCAACGATGCGCTGCAACTGCTGTCGCACGACTTGCGGGCACCTCAGTCGGCGATTTTGGCCCTGCTGCGCGAGCAAGCGGCGACATCCACCCACGCTGCGCGGCTGCAACAACGGATCCAGACCCAGGTCGAGGCGACGCTGGGGCTGGCCGATGACTTTGTTTTGCAGCTGCACGCCGAGAGCGACCACTATGACTGGCAAGAAGTCGATTTAGCGGCCATGTTGCACGAAGTGCTGGAGCGCGCCTGGCCCTTGGCGCAGGCCCGGAAAATTCAGCTCACGCTGGAGCTGGCCCCAACAACAGACAGCGAGGGCATGGCCGACGAGCCGCCCGCCTACTGGCTGCAGGTTGAGCCGCGTTTACTGCAACGGGCTTTTTTCAACCTGGTTGAAAACGCCATCAAATACAGCCCTCCCGGCAGCCACACGCAGTTGTGCCT
>JAYVXE010000406.1:0-3616 GCA_043785395.1 Burkholderiaceae bacterium
TTCACGATGGCCTTGGCGCAGGAGCTGGCGACCAAGGGCGTGACGGTCAACACCGTCAGCCCTGGCTACATCGGCACCGACATGGTCAACGCCATCCGCGAAGACGTGCTGGCCAAGATCGTCGCCACAGTGCCGGTCAAACGCCTGGGCAAGCCGAGCGAGATTGCCTCCATCATTGCGTGGCTGGCGTCGGAGGAGGGCAGCTACTCCACCGGCGCTGATTTCTCGGTCAATGGCGGCTTGCACATGGGCTGATGCTGCTGCCTAGGCGGTGGCTCAGACCGGGTCTGGCCGCCTTTTTTCAAAACCCGCGCCAAGCGGGTTTTTTAGTTGCTGCCAAGGCGTTCGCGCAGCACGGCTGCGCGAACCAGCGCAATCCGGTCATTGCCAAAGTACATGTCCTCGCCGACGAAGAAAGTGGGCGAGCCGAAGGCGCCACGGCGGATGGCTTCGTCGGTGTTGGCTTTGAGCTGCGCCTTGATGTCGGCGCGCAGAATGCCGGCCGCAAAGGCGTCTGGGTCGATGCCTGTTTGCTGGCAGATTGCGCCCAGTACGGTGTCCTGCGAAATGTCCTGGTCGTGGAGGAAGTACGCCGCAAACGTGGCTTCGATGAAGGGCGTCAGTTGGGCGCTGGTCGCCGCGTCTTGTGCCAGCCACAGGCAGCCGCGCATGGCTTTGACGCTGCCCACCGGGAACACGCTGGGCGGGAAGTGCAGCGAGAGGCCGATGGCCTGGGCGCAGTCTTGCAGGTCTTTGCGCTGGTAGCGCAGCTTGGCGCTGTCGGGGTTTTCGCGTGCGGCGTAGACCTCGGTGTTGACGGCGTTGAAGACGGCGCCGACCAGAATGGGGCGCCAGGCAATCGGTGTGTGCAGCTCGGCGGCCAGGGTTTGCAGGTTGCGAAACGCCAGGTAGGTCCAGGGGCTGGAGCAGTCGAAGAAAAACTCGATCATGGTGTGCTCCGGTGTGTGCCGCTGCGAATGGAGTCGGCGGTTTGGCCAAAAAGGGCTTGCCGCGCTTCTTGGCTCAGGCTGGCCGGGCGCAGTTCTTTGCCAAGGTCGAGTGCGCGTTGCACGGCTGGGCGCTGTAGCAGGCGTTTGAGCCAGGCTTGGAGGTGCGGGAATTCTTGCAGCGCAATTTGCTGCGCTTTGTGGGTGCGTATCCACGGCAGGATGGCCATGTCGGCGATGGAGTAGGCGCCCGCCACGCAGTCGCCGGTGCGCGCCAGCTGCGCATCGAGCACGCCGTACAGGCGGTTGACCTCTTTGCTGTAGCGCTCTAGGGCGTAGGGCAGGGGCTCGGGCGCGTACAGCAGGAAGTGCCCGTTTTGCCCGGCCATGGGGCCGAGTCCGCTCACTTGCCACATCAGCCATTCGCTGACCTGCGTGCGTTCGCGCAGTGTGTTTGGCATGAATTGCCCGGTTTTTTCGGCCAGGTAGAGCAGGATGGCGCCGCTCTCGAACACCGAAATCGGTGCGCCGCCGTCGATGGGTGCATGGTCGACGATGGCCGGTATGCGGTTGTTCGGGCTGATGCGCAGGAAATCCGCTGCGAACTGCGCACCTTGGCCAATGTTCACGGCCTGCATTCGGTAGGCCAGCGCGCATTCCTCCAACATGATGGCAATTTTCCAACCGTTGGGGGTGGGCCAGTAGTGCAGGTCGATCATGGAAATCCTTTGCGGTTTAGCGGTCGCAGTCGCAGTCGCAGCACAGTCAACGCAAAAAAACCAGTTTTTTACAAGTGGACTTGCGCAAGAAGGTGCAAAAACGCCTGCTCGGTGCGACCTGGGGTTGACGGGTTTTGACAAATGCGCGCCGTGGGATTCCTTGTAAGCCGTGTAAGCCGTGGCAGGGCTCTATTAAATTTCATAGCTTGTTCCGCTTAATTTATATAAATTTCAGGAAATATTGCATCTGGTATCCATATAAGACTAGCGGTAGCAGCTATTAAAATAATGAATCCTGCGATTTCAAACCAGCTCCAGCTCCAGCGCCGGCCTTGCCGCTACGGCAACCGTTCGCGCGCCACGCTGGGCTCGGCCATGACGCGGGCGATGCTGTCGAGTTGCTCCAAGATGTGGTTGGCATAAAAGCTGTTTTGCGTATCGGGCTCGAGCGCGGCCAAGATCAGGTTGCCCAGTGGCTGGTTAAGCCCGACATAGTAGCTGCCGCTTGGCACGTCGATCAGTTGGCGCGCCAAGCTCACTTCAACGCGCTTGATCGCGCTGCCGCCGGCGATGCTGCCGCGCACGTCTTGGCGCTGGCCTTCGCTGCTGCTGCTTGCTTGGTAGTTTTCGCCCAGCAGTGCGCCGGGCTCGGTGAGGCGCTCGACCGTGGCGCCCAGTTGGCGCAGCCGCTCGACCGTGGCCCCCGCGTCCGAGGCCAGCCAGTAGCCGCAGGGGCGCGCGCGCGCTTTCAGGGTTTGCAGCGTCAGCGAGGAGTTCCAGTCGACCGTGATGCGGTGGTCGGCGCCGGTTTGCGGCTCGATCATCAGCAGCTCAAACTTGCCCAGGGTCGGGCCGGCCTCGACCACGGCCTGGCCTTTGCAGGCCAGCTCGCTGACTTCGCGCTCGACATAGGTGCGCAGCTGTTGCAGGTCGGCGGCGCGTTCGGCGGTGATTTTGAGCACCGTGGCCAAGGCCGTCACCTGGGTGTGGACGCGGCGCTGGATGTGCAGCCGCTCCAGGCCAATGCCGCGCGTCTCGACCAGCAGGCTGATGGCATTGCGCAGCCCGTAGATGTTGCGCCCGGTGTCGGGCTGGGTGCCGCCCATCGAGACGCGTAAATCCTGGGGGTCGGTCGAAGTTGTGTAGTACCACTGGCTGCTCAGGTGCTCGGCGTCCAGCGCCTTGACAACCGGGCGGCGGAACCACTCTTCGGCGGCCTTGGTGATGAACTCGGGCGTGTTGGCGGTGGTGGCGTACTGCAGCATGGCGTCAAAGCGCTGGAGGGCACCAAACTTTTCTAAAAACCGGCCAATGGCGGTGTACTCATGGGCATCGACCACAACGGCGGGTTGGTAGTCGTGGGCCAGCTGGGCCAGCGCCTGCGCCTCGGGCGTGAGCAGCAGCAAGTGGTCGCGGTTCATGTCGACTCCATTGGCCGTGGCGCGCTGCAAGGCGGCGGCGCCGTCGGGGTTGGCACGCGCCACGATGATGACGTTGATCTGTGCCAGCAAGGGCTCCAACAGGCCGCTGCCCAATTCACGCGCCAGCACCAGCAGTGCTTCGCCACCAGCGGGCTCGTTGCCGTGCTGCTGGCCTACCAGCAGCACGGTTGGGCGGCCAGATTCGCTCAGGCTGAGGCTGTCGGTGCCGGCGGCCTGTGTCAGAACCAGCGCTTGCAGCGGCAAGCCCTGCTGGCTGCTGCCCAGCGTCAACAGGGCGGCCTTGGTACCACTGGCCGGGTTGACCTGGCGGGTGACGGTTTGCAACCACTGGTCGACTTCGGCATTCGAGCTAAAGCTGCTGCGGCCGGCTTGCAGGCCCGGCGTGCTGTAGTTTATGTGCGGCTCGGGAAAGCGTGCGGCGACCGCTGCGCTGTACGGCAGTGGTGCCTGCGTTGGCTGGGCCGCTGGGGGCTGCACGGGTGTGACCAACACAGCCTCGGGCGGCGTT
>JAYVXE010000407.1:0-3616 GCA_043785395.1 Burkholderiaceae bacterium
ACCAAGCAACGAAGAGCGCATAACACTCATTTGGCTTGAAATTGGGTTCAGCAGCTCGATGGGCTCGGAATTGCCAGCCAGCCCGGCCTCCCAGCGCGCATCGACAAAACTGAAATTGATGGTTTCTTGGTAGCCCAAGTGCGCCAAATGGTGGCGCAACGCAAAGGGACTGCGCTGGTTTTCTGGGCGCAAGCGGGCCTTGGTCGGCGCCAGCGGTGCACTGGTCGGCAACTTGTCGTAGCCGACCATGCGCATCACCTCTTCGATCAAGTCCTCTTCGATGGCCAGATCGAAGCGGTAAGACGGCGGCGTCACCGTCAGCACGCCGTCTTCCTGCGTCAGCGGCAAACCAAGGCGCTGCAAAGCGTCAGCGCATTGCGCCTGGGTCAGCGGCATGCCAAGCACCTTCACAGCACGCGCAACCCGCATGCGTACCGACTGGACTGGCGGCAAGGGGAGCTGCGTGTCGTCGACCGGGCCAGCCTCGCCACCACAAATATCCACAATGAGCTGGGTGATCCGCTCCAGGTGCTCCACCGTGTGCATCGGATCCACACCGCGCTCAAAACGGTGGCCCGCATCGGTCGAGAAGTTGTAACGACGCGAGCGACCGGCAATCGACTTCGGCCACCAAAATGCGGCTTCGACGTAGATATTGCGGCTGTCATCGCTCACCGCTGTTGCATCCCCACCCATGATCCCGGCCAGCGACTCCACCTGGTGCGCGTCCGCAATCACGCCGACCTTCTCATCCAGCGTCACGCAGCTGCCATTGAGCAGCTTGAGTTGCTCACCCGGGCGCGCCCAGCGCACATCCAGCCCACCGTGAATTTTGTCAAGGTCAAAAACATGCGAAGGCCGGCCCAGCTCGAACATCACATAGTTGGAAATATCCACCAACACCGAAACGCTGCGCTGCCCACAGCGCAGCAAGCGGTCGACCATCCAAGGCGGCGTGCTGGCGCGCGGGTTGACATTGCGCACAATCCGGCCCGAAAAACGACCGCACAAATCGGGCGCACTGACCGTGACTGGCAAACGCTCGGTGTGCTGCACCGCCACCACCGGCCAGCGTGGTGACAACAAAGGTGCACCGGTCAGCGCAGCGACTTCTCGGGCCACGCCATAAACGCTCAGGCAATGCGCCAAATTGGGCGTGAGTTTGAGCGTAAAGAGGCTGTCATCCAGCGCCAAATGGGCCCGGATATCCTGGCCCAACGGCGCATCCAGGGCCAGCTCCAGCAGGCCGCCGTGGTCTTGCGAGAGCCCCAGCTCACGTGCCGAGCACAGCATGCCTTGGCTCTCGACACCGCGCAGCTGGCCAACCTGGATCAGCCACGGCTTGCCATCTGCGCCGGCTGGCAACACGGCGCCCACAACCGCACAAGGCACACGGATGCCGACGCGGGCGTTGGCCGCGCCGCAAACCACGCTCAGCGTGCCAGCTGGCCCAATATCGACCTGGCACACGCGCAGGCGGTCCGCATTGGGATGCGGCTCAGCGGCGGTGATGGCACCGACAACGACCCCGGTAAAAGGCGGCGCCATCGTTTGCAGCGCCTCCACCTCCAGGCCGGCCATGGTCAAAGTTTCGGCCAATTGGGCCGTGCTCAGCGCGGGGTTACAGAATTCGCGGAGCCAGGATTCAGGAAATTGCATGGTCAAAGTGGGGGGTCAGTCGGCGCGTTCGGGGGCCGGTTGAGGCGTGAGCCGGGCAGCAGCCAGGCCACGCCATGGTGCGCGACTTGGGCAAAAAATCATGGGCGGCGTTTTTCAAAATCCGCCCCAACTGTCGGCAGCTGTGCGACAGCATAGTGGCACACATCGGATTACTGAAACTGGCGCAAAAAGCGCAAATCACCATCAAAAAACAAGCGCAAATCATTTACACCGTAGCGCAGCATCGTCAAGCGATCGGGGCCCATGCCAAAGGCAAAGCCAATGTATTTCTCAGGGTCCAGTCCCATATTGCGCACCACGTTCGGGTGCACCTGGCCCGAACCTGCCACCTCCAGCCAACGGCCCGCCAACGGGCCGCTAGAGAACTGGATATCGATTTCGGCACTCGGCTCGGTGAACGGGAAAAAGCTCGGACGAAAGCGCAGCACCAAATCATCGGATTCAAAAAAAGTACGGCAAAAATCCGTAAAAACCACTTTCAGGTCTTTGAAACTAACGTTCTCACCCAACCACAAACCCTCGCACTGGTGGAACATCGGCGAATGGGTGGCGTCGCTGTCAACCCGGTAAGTGCGGCCTGGCGCAATCACGCGAATCTCCGGCATGCTGCCCCCAGCGTCGAGCACGGCGCGGTGCTTCTTGACATGTGCAATCGCATGGCGAATTTGCATCGGACTGGTATGGGTACGCAGCAAATGGGGCGCCTGGTCGGCCTGGTCGGCCCCAGCGGCAATATAAAAAGTGTCGTGCATCGAACGCGCAGGATGGTCCTCGGGCGTATTGAGTGCCGTGAAATTGAACCAATCGGATTCAATCTCTGGCCCCTGTGCAACGTCAAAGCCAATAGAGCCAAAAAATGCTTCGATCCGCTCCAGCGTGATCGACACCGGATGCAAGCCACCCGCGCCTTGCTGGCGGCCCGGCAGGCTGACATCGAGCGCTTCGGCTTTAAGCTGGACTTCGAGCTCAGCATCGGCCAGCGCCTGACGGCGTGCGGCGAGCGCCAGCTCAATCGCTTGTTTTGCCAGATTAATCATGGCGCCCTGCGATTTTTTCTCTTCCACCGCCAGGCTTGCCAGCCCCTTCATCAGCGTGGTCACGTGACCAGACTTACCCAGAAACTGCGCCTTGGCATTTTCCAAATCGGCCGGGGTTGACGCTTGCAAGAAACTGGCCTGTGCGGCCGCAACGATGGCATCCAACGCGTTCATAAGACTCTCTGGTAATGGCAAAGGGCTAGCGCCCGCAAGCCCTAGCCCTTGTAATATCCGCTAACTGTCATTCACTGGGCAAGCACCACCGAGCGATGAAACAAGGCACGCGAGACGTGCGCGCCGCTTCCAGTGCACCCGTGGATCTGGCTCTGCCAGGCCACCGGGTGCGCCCCCTTGAGGGGGCGAGCGCCGCAGGCGCTGCGGGGGTGTTTCACGTTAACCGTCATGCACTGGGCAGGCATCACCGAACGATGAAACCACGCCGCGAGACGTGCGCGCCACTTCCAGTGCACCCGTGGAGCTGGCTTTGCCAGGCCACCGGGTGCGCCCCCTTGAAGGGGGAGCGCCGCAGGCGCTGCGGGGGTGTTTCACGTTAGGGATGCATGTTCCAAGAACAGCATCCCTGCTGAGGATCAAGCAGCCAACTTGGCCTTGACCTGCTCCACGATACTGGCAAAAGCAGCCTGGTCGTGTACCGCAATATCCGACAGCATTTTGCGGTCAATTTCAATGCCTGCCTTGCGCAGGCCATTGGCGAATTGGCTGTAAGTCAGACCGCAGGCACGCGCAGCGGCATTGATACGGGCAATCCACAAGCGACGGAATACCCGTTTACGGTTGCGACGATCTCGGTAGGCATATTGCCCAGCCTTCATCACCGCTTCTTTGGCGATGCGGAAGACATTGCCGCGGCGACCGCGGAAACCTTTTGCAAGGGCTAG
>JAYVXE010000408.1:0-3612 GCA_043785395.1 Burkholderiaceae bacterium
GCCCCAACGCCGAGGGCAAGGTGGACCTGGCGGCCATGCTGCGCGACCTCGCTCAGCGCCAGATCAATGAGTTGCATGTCGAGGCCGGTGAAAAACTCAACGGCTCGCTCATCCAAGCCGGCCTGGTCGATGCCTTTGTGGTCTACCTGGCGCCCAGCCTGCTTGGCGCGGGCCGGGGTATAGCGCGCCTGGGCCCGCTGCAAACGCTGGCCGACGCCGTGCCATTGGTGTTCAGTGCACCGCACTTGATCGGGCCTGATTTGCGCATCCTCGCCCAAATCCCAGGCCGGGACGAGTTTTAATATGGCCCACCCCCGAAGCGCCTGCGGCGCTTCCCCCTCAAGGGGGCGCACCCGGTGGCCTGGCAGAGCCAGCTCCACGGGTGCCTTGGAAGCGGCGCGCACGTCTCGCGGCGGGGTTGCATCGTTCGGGGTGCTTGTCCAGTGCATGAAAGTTAAGTGCGCAACGCGCCGACCTGTGGCAATCCCTGCGAAAATAGCCGGTTGCGGCCAGCGCCCAGACGCCTGCGCCAGCCCATCATCCCTGCTTAGCCACCTTATTTCTCCTTTTTTGCAGCACTTTTTATGTTCACCGGAATCATCAGCGGCCTTGGTCGCATCACCGCGGTTGTGGCTCTGGGCAGCTCAAGCGCACACGGCAAACGGCTGACGCTGCAAGCCCCGCCCGGCTACCTTGACGACGTCGGCCTGGGCGACAGCATTGCGCTCAACGGGGCCTGCATGACCGTCAGCCAACTTCATGGGGCCGCGCAACAGTTCACGGTCGAGGTCTCGGCCGAGTCGCTTGGCAAAACCGTGGGCCTGGACCAAGTCGGCCCGCTCAATCTGGAAAAAGCCCTGCGCGCCCAAGACCGCCTTGGCGGCCATCTGGTCTCGGGCCATGTCGACGGCCTAGGGCGGGTGACGCACTTTGCGCCGGTGGGCGAGAGTTGGGCGCTGCGCCTGCTGGCCCCGCCCGCGCTGGCCCCTTATTTGGCCTACAAAGGCTCGATCACGGTCAACGGCGTAAGCCTGACGGTCAACCACGTTGACGACCTTGCTGCGGGCTGCGAAGTCCACATCAACCTGGTCGCCCACACCCTGCAAAACACCACACTCGGCGCGCTGGCGGTAGGCGATCTGCTCAACCTGGAGATTGACCAGATTGCCCGTTACGTGGAGCGCCTGCTCCAAGCCCAAGCCCAGCCAAGCGCCGCCGCCCTTCCATCTTCTTTGCCCACCTCCCTATGACCACCACCACGCAGCCTGTTGTCGGCGCACCGCCTGGGCCGACCTCGGTCGCTCCTCCTTCCATCGCACCATCCCCCGTCGCCATCTCTTGCGTCGAAGACATCGTCGCCGACATGCGTGCCGGGCGCATGGTGGTCCTGGTCGACGAAGAAGACCGTGAAAACGAGGGCGACCTGGTCTTGGCGGCCGACCACGTCACGCCCGAAGCCATCAACTTCATGGCCCGCCATGGGCGTGGGCTAATTTGCCTGACGCTTACGCGCGCGCTGTGCGAGCGGCTGCAATTGCCGCCGATGGTGGCGCGCAACGGCGCCAAGCACGCCACCGCCTTCACAGTCTCGATCGAGGCCGCCGAGGGCGTCAGCACCGGCATCTCAGCCGCCGACCGCTCCCGCACGGTGCAGGCCGCCGTGGCCGCCAACGCCAGCGCCAGCGACCTGGTCCAGCCCGGCCACATCTTCCCGCTGCAAGCTGTCGACGGCGGCGTGCTGATGCGCGCTGGCCACACCGAGGCTGGCTGCGACTTGGCCAGCATGGCCGGTTGCAGCCCCACCTCGGTCATCTGCGAGATCATGAACGAGGACGGCAGCATGGCGCGCCTGCCTGATTTGCAGCTGTTTGCGGCACAACACGGCCTCAAAATTGGCACCATTGCCGACCTGATCGAACACCGCAGCCGCACCGAATCGCTTGTCGAAAAAATCAGCAGCCGCGAGATCCAAACCATGGCCGGCACCTTCACCCTGCACGCCTTTCGTGACAGCCCCAGCCGCGCCGTGCACCTGGCCCTGGTCAAAGGCCAGTGGCAGGCCGAGGACAGCGTGCCGGTGCGGGTGCACGAGCCGCTGTCGGTGCTGGACGTGCTAGAGATCAACCGCGCAACCCACTCCTGGAGCCTGGACGCGAGCCTGCGCCACATTGCCGATGTCGGCCAAGGTGTTGCCGTGTTGCTGCACTGCGGCGAAAGCGCCACCGAGCTGATGGCGCAGCTGGAGGGCACGGCGCGTGCCGCCCAGGCCCCGACACAGGGCCGCCTCGGCCTGGATTTGCGCACCTACGGCATTGGCGCGCAAATCCTGCGTGCCTGCGGCGTGCAGCGCATGCAGCTGATGGGCACACCCCGGCGCATGCCAAGCATGGCCGGCTACGGCTTAGAAATCACCCGTTATTTAAACAAGAAGGATTAAGACCATGTTGAACGCCAACCAAGGCAGCGCAGAAAACCTCGACGGCAGCGGACTGCGCATTGGCATTGTCCAAGCGCGTTTTAACCAAGACCTCACCAACGCCCTGTTGTACGCCTGCACGGCCGAGTTGAGCGCCCTGGGCGTGAAAACCAACGACATCGTCCACGTGCAAGTGCCAGGCGCCCTCGAAGTGCCGCTGGCCTTGCAAACCCTGGCCGACCAAGAGCAGTTCGACGCCCTGATCGCGCTGGGCTGCATCATCCGAGGCGAGACCTACCACTTCGAGCTGGTCGCCAATGAGTCCGGTGCCGGCATCAGCCGGGTGGCGCTGGACTACCACATCCCGATTGCCAACGCCATTTTGACCACCGAAAACATGGTTCAAGCGCTGGCCCGTACCAGCGAAAAAGGCCGCGACGGCGCCCGCGTCGCCGTCGCGATGGCCCAGCTGCTGCAACTACTACCGCCGGCACACGCAGCATGAACGACACCGACACCCCGGCCAACGGCGCAGCGGACGCAGCAGCAGCCGCAACCAGCACCGACAAACGCCCGCCACGCCAACCGCGCAGCGGCCTGACCAGCACCGGCGTGCGCAAGGCCGCCGCCAAGTCCAACCGCAGCCGCGCGCGCGAATTCATTGTCCAGGCGCTCTACCAGCACCTGGTCAGCGGCAACGCTGCCGAAGAGATCGACAACTTCACCCGCGACCTGGCCGGTTTTCACAAAGCCGACGCCGCCCACTACGCCAGCGTGCTGCACGGCTGCATCGGCCAAGCCGCAGCGCTTGACGCGCTGATCGAGCCCCTGCTCGACCGCAAACTCAGCGAAATATCGCCCATCGAGCACAGCGTCATGTGGCTCGGCGCCTATGAGTTTGGCCATTGCCCGGACGTGCCATGGCGCGTAGTCCTGAACGAATGCATCGAACTGGCCAAAGAATTTGGCGGCACCGACGGCCACAAATACGTCAACGCCGTGCTCAATGGCTTGGCGCCGAGCCTGCGCGCGCACGAAGTTGCCGCCGACCAGGCCAAGGGCTTGACCCGGAGCTAACTGTCATGCATGGGCCAAGCACCCCAAGCGATGAAACCGCGCAGCGAGACGAGCGCGCCGCTTCCAGTGCACCCGTGGATCTGGCTCTGCCAGGCCACCGGGTGCGCCCCCTTGAGGGG
>JAYVXE010000409.1:0-3606 GCA_043785395.1 Burkholderiaceae bacterium
GAAAGCTAGTTCCAGTCAGAGCGCATATCCCAATCGACTAGAATCATGTTAATGCCCGTCAGGCCAACGCCTCGGTTCCAGTCAGAGCGCATATCCCAATCGACTAGAATAGTAAGAGCCCCATCGTAAGCCAAGCATGTGTTCCAGTCAGAGCGCATATCCCAATCGACTAGAATAAGTCTGCCTGCGGATCCCAGACCGGTCGAGTTCCAGTCAGAGCGCATATCCCAATCGACTAGAATACACCTACGGTAACCCCTTGATTTTCAAGGGGTTTTCCTTTTTCCGAGGTTGAAAAACGGGGTTCATAGTCAGAAAAGATCGAACTGGTCGGGCGTTTTGTTGGCGGGTTGTTTGGCTTTTCCGCGGAAGTTGATGATGCGTTCGTACTGTTTGTCCGTGAACTGCAAGACGTTGACACGACCACCACTGGGCAGGGCTGCCTCTACCCTTTTGCAGTAGGTCTCCGCCTGCGCTGGGCTGCTGCAAAAGCGCATGTAGACGCTGAACTGGCTCATCTCGAAGCCAAGATCCAGCAGGGTGTTGCGAAACGTGGTGGCGGCCTTGCGCTCGGCTTTTTCTACCACGGGCAAGTCGAACATCACGACCATCCACATCAGTCGGTAACCTGACAGCATGGGGCGGTGCCGTTAGGCATCCGATAGTGCCGCCGCCAGTGCCAGCGGCAGGCCGGGCAAGGGCAGGTCGAGCTTGTCGCGCTGTCCCAGGTAGACCAGGGCCAACGAGGTTGCCAGTTTTTGCATGCAGACCATGACTGGGGTGGCCCCAGCGTCGGTTTGCATGTCGTCGTACAGCGTGTGGACCAGGGCGCGTTTGTTGGGTGGCGTGAGTTGCTCTTCGCGGTTGCGCCTGAGCTGCCAGACCTTGAGGTCGATCAGTGGGCGAAAGGGCTCCATCACATCGTCGACCAAGCGCATGGCGTTGTTGTCGTGGCTGTGGTGCAGGCCGATGCCGGGATGCAGCCCGGCGGCAATGACGGCGCGGGCGGTTGCGGCACGCAGCACGGTGTAGCCATAGTTGAGCATGGCATTCAGTCCGTCGCCATCTTGGTCGCGCCGAAAATCAGTGCCAAACAAAAGCCCCCAGTAACGCCGTGCGCCTTGGGCTTCCAGGTTTTCCGGGTCGCCGCTCTTGACTTTGCGGGCCAAGGCAGTCAAGGGCGCTGTGGGTGCACCGGTGGCTTCGAGGGCTGCTGCTTGTTGTTCCAGCTTGGCGCGCACGACCGCTGCCCAGAGTCTTTTATGGGTTGGCTGGCTGGCAGCAATTTGCGCTTCGATGCGCCTGGACTGCTCGAAATTACCCTGGATCGGCAGCAGCATGCCGACAGCATTGTGGTTGGCTGCGCACAGTACAAAGGGCGCGCCGCGCTCGGCCAGCGCCACCAACAGGTTGTTGGTGTAGGACAGGCCGTGGGCGTTGGCGATGACGGCGGCGATGTCGTCCAGCGGCACCTGGCCCAGTGTGCTGCGCTCGCCCTCGCTGTCTTGCACCACCATGAAGCCGCGCTGCATGGACAGGTGCCGTCTGTCATCTGCCACCTCAACAATGCGACCGATCATGGCGTTTATCCTTGGTAACCAGGGTCGCGGAGCTCACCGATGGGCGAGATGGTGACGCGCCGGCCTTGGGCTTTTTGCAGTGAACCGGCAGTTTTGGATATGTAGGCGAAGCTGTCTTCTTTGCTGGTGTTGCGCGCGTCTACATTGGCTTCATGGTGTTCGGCAAAGAAGATTTGACCATTGCTTCCCATTTTGACGACGCGCATCAAGCGAGGCTGGTCTTCAACCAGCATTTTGACGGTGTCGCCATTTTGCAAGCGCATGACCAAGGGGCTGCCTGCGATGCTGGTGGAGGTGGAGTGGAGTTTTTGGAGGCCTTTTGCCTCCCCCAGTGCGCGGATGACTTGGTAGGCGGCAAACGTCGACACTATCTCACCCTCCCATTTGCCTTTGGGGTTGAGAACAATGTCCATGCAAAAATTGCTGCCTCCTACATAGCCCTTGTAAGGCCGGGGTTCACCCTGTTCGGTCAGGCCGTGGCGGAGGTTGGCTCGGTCATTGCTGAGCGCAATCAAGGTGCGGTTTTTGATCTCCACGCTGCGTTTTCCGTCTTCGCCCCGTACCCGGCGCTGGGCCTGTCCATGGGGCAGCGGGTACCACGCACTGTCCTCCATCATGGCTCCCTCGTACCCATGGTCCGGTTTGTGGCTGACCCAAATACGCTGCACCGCACGTTCCACGTGTTCGCGGTAGCTTGGCCACGGCAAGGGCATCTCCTCGACCAGTCGGTTCAATTGTTGCTCACGCGCCTGCGCACTGGCTTTGGCAAAGCGCTGCAGCATGCCCTGGTCGGTCACGGCAATCACGCAGGCATCGACGGCATGGTGGCGGTGGTCGTGGCGGTTTTTCTCGCCCAAGGGGTTTAGAACGTGGTTCAAGCCAAACTTGCCGCGCAGCATGGCCGTCATTTGTCCGGGAATGACGCGGGTGTCTTGCGGGCAGATGAGGCTCAGGTATTCGCGAGCAACCCGGCTCAGGTGGCGGGTGTCGTTGAGGGCGCGGGCGAGGAAGTCTTTGTCTTCGCGCAGCCAGCGTTGGTAGCCTTCTTCGCCAAAGCGGTAGCGCTTGTTTTTGGGCATGCGCTCGGCGCGCTCCAGCATGGCGGCGGGCTCCCAGCCTTGCTCGGCAAAGGCCTGCCGTGCCTGCCACGGCGTGCGGTTGCCTTTGATTCTGTTGGCCTGCCGTGTGGCCACGGTTTTGTTGTTCAGGCTGTCGTCCAGGGTTTGCGAGAACGGCAGGATGTGTTCAATTTCCACCTGCTCACTGAGCAGCATTTGCACGCTGATTTGCACGCCGCTGTAGGGGCAGCGGCGGTCGGCGACGTTGTCACTGAGCTCGGTCCACAGAATCATTTTTTGCAGGTCGGCGCGGCGCACGCGTTCGGGTGCGATGTGCAGCGCGGCGGCGATGTCGGCGCGCAGGCGCTCGTTGCGGCGCTGGTTTTGGGCCTGTCGCTCGTTGTCTTCTTTGCGTTGTTCCTGGCTTTGCTTCAAGTCGCGGGCCAATTCCACAATCACTTCGCTGGGATGGCCGTAGCGCTTGATCAGCGCATTGACCACGGTGCGGACTTGGTTCAGGCCTATGTGCACGGTGGGGTTGGCGATTTTGCCAAAGCGTTTTTCGTCCGGGTCTTCTAGCTTGCCGCTGCCAAAGCCGACGTGGCGTTGCAGGTAGGCGCCGTAATAGGGCAGCAGGGGAAGAATTTCCCCGCTTGCCGCATGGCTGATATGGCTGTGGTGCTCAAAGCCGGCTGCCAGCACGGCCTTGTCGTAGGTGATGAGCTCGCGCTGCAACACGGGCAGGATGCGCGCCAGGGCTTTGGCGCTGAGGCTGCCGTAGCCTTCTGGCAAGCTTGCATTGGCAATGGTCTCGGCCTGGGCCTCGTCTATATCGCATGCAGTTTGCAGCCAGCGCACCAGGGTGCTTTCGTTTTCTTCGGTCAGCAGTTGCACCACGATCGCATCTTGCTGCGTGGCGCTGAGCCGTGGCCAGACGGTGCCCAGGTGTTTCCCAAGAATTGCGCTCG